>CALGGV010000032.1 GCA_937915725.1 uncultured Selenomonadales bacterium | reverse complement strand
CACAAAATTTTTGTAGTGGCGGCGCGTTCAGAATTTGGCGGCGTCACAATTACAAAATCATCTGCTTTAAATAAAATTTCAATCATCTTTGAAAAATTTTCTAGCCGCGCCAATTAAATACAATGAACCGGCGATAATTTTAACTTCGGCTTGAGAATTTTTTAAAAGTTTTACGGCGTTAGAAATATTTTCAACGGCAATATTTTTTATACCGCGTGCAGATAAATTTTCACACAAAATTTTTGTAGTGGCGGCGCGTTCAGAATTTGGCGGCGTCACAATTACAAAATCATCTGCTTTAAATAAAATTTCAATCATCTTTGAAAAATTTTTGTCGGCAAGCGCGCCGAAAATCCAAACTCTTTTACCGCGTGGAAAATTTTTATCTAAACTTTCACGAAGAGCCGTCGCGCCGTGTGGATTGTGTGCGCCGTCAATAATTACGCCGTCGATAATTTCAAAACGCCCCGCCCATTCAACTTTTTCTAAGCCTGTGCGAATAATTTTTTCATCAATGTTTAAAACTTTCGCCGCTTGAATCGCAATAGCCGCGTTAAATTTTTGATATTCGCCCAAAAGATTTATTTTGACTTCAGCAGGTTTTTTAACTTCGTAAAGCGCGGAGTTATTTTTTTTTGCAATTTCAAGAATAATTTCAAGCGGCGCGCCCGTTGCTCCCGTTACGACGGGAATATTTTTTTTGATAATCCCCGCCTTGTTGAGTGCGATATTTTTTAAATCGCCCAAAATATTTTCGTGTTCAAGTGAAACATTGGTAATAATGGAAATTTCGGGCGTAATTACATTTGTTGAATCGTAAAGCCCGCCGAGCCCGACTTCAATAACCGCAATATCAACTTTTTGCAGTGAAAAATATTTAAACGCCGCCGCTGTCAAAACTTCAAATTGTGTGGCTTGTACTTTGCAATTTTTTACAATTTCAATCATTGCGGCAAAATCTTTTTCAGAAATATTTTCGCCGTTGATACGGATTCTTTCGCAGTAACTTTCAAGGTGCGGTGAAGTGAACAAGCCGACTTTGTAGCCTTCAATTTTCAAAATTTCGGCAAGCATCGCACAAACTGAACCTTTACCATTTGTGCCGGTTACGTGAATTGTTTTGTAATTGTTTTGCGGGAAATTTAATTTTTCCATTAACAAATTTATTCGTTCCAAGCCCGGTTTAATTCCAAAAGTATTTAAGCTGTCCAAAAAGTTTAAAGCGTCGTTGTAAGTCATTTATTCTGCCACCAATTCCGATATTTTCCAAAAATCTTTTAAAGATTTAACAAGTCGGCATTTCTTTTTGGCGCAAAAAGAAACGCCTAGCAAAGAAAAACAGCCCGCTGAAATTGCGTCCTGCAATTTGCGCGGGCGGCGCACGTCCTGTGCGCCTTCTTTTTTTTATAATTTGTAATCATTAACTTTTCAGTAACGGTACAAAATAAGCCTCCGTGCCGATAACTTTTTCTTGAGAAAAGCGGCAGTACACGGCGGACGGTTTATCGCCCAACATAAAACAACTTACAGTTATAAAGCCCTCAAGTTTTCCGCTGTCAGTCAACGCCTCAAATTTCGGCGTGCGTACAAATTTTTGGTACATAAATTTATTTGATTCACGGCAAATAACTTCGTCGGGATTTTCAATTTGGTGTTCGTAGATTGTATTTTTGGTCGCGCCGTCGATTATTGAAATATTTCGCCCTTCACGCCCCCAAATTGGCTTTTTGATAAATTCGCCGCCGGTTATCAAATTTAAATCTTCTTCAAAAAAACTTGGCAACATATATCTTTCAATAATTTCTGCCTCGTGCGCATTAAAAAATTTTCCGCTCAAATAAATTTGCCATACCAACGCCAAAAAGGATTTATTTTGCATAATAATTGCCTCCGGCGGGTTGAACATTTCAAATTTGCCTTCAGCGTATTTTTCCAAAAATAAAACGCCTAAATCGCTGCCGTCGGTTGCAGTTTCTTCAATTAAAATTTCCATTGGGTGCAAGCGGTAAATCGCCGCCGCGTGCCTGCCGTCCGGCAAAAGTAAGCCTTCATCATCAACTTGCAAATTATAAAATGAAACAAATTCTACGTCGCCAGCCGGTGCATTTATCTGCATAGTTTCCATTAAATATTTTGTTGTACCGAAATCTTCAGGATAATCTTCAAAACACGAAAAAATAAATGGGCGCGTGCTGTTAAAATTGCCGTCGCGCAGATTTATTTTTGGCGGCGAAATTCTTTGTTTCATCTGGTACAAAAAGCTTGTCAAATGATTTTCTTCGCCGAAATTTGGATTTTTATAACCGAAACTATCCGCCGCAATTTGATTAGCGTAATAAGCCTCAATTATAGCACAGGGCGTATCAGAATTTATTTCGATAACTTTAAAATCGCCGTTTTCGTCAATTACAAAATCGAAACGAGAAAGCCACGTTGATAAATTCAGCGCGTTTGGAATATTCAAAAATGGTAAAAGTTTGAAAGGAATATCCATTTGCGCTTGAAAAGTTTTGGGGGCTTGTTGGAAAATTTTTACAACCTTTTCAAAAATTGCAAAAAGTTCGCGGCTAGCCTCGCGCAATTCCAGATAAAAATATTTGTTGAAAGTTAGGGCAGAAAGTGCGGGGTAACGGTCGGGATAATCGCCGTATTGCACGAAAGGCATAATATTTTTATCGATTAAATCAATGTAAGAATTTTTTTGAGTTATCATCATAAAAATCACCAACTTTTAAGACGCCGCCGAAGTGGAAGGCGTGCGCGTTCCTGCCGAGCCAAATCCCGTTTTGGCATTGGAATTTGAAGAAGTACTTTCTTTTGAAAGATTTACTTTTGAATTGGAATTTGTGGCATTTGAAGAATTTGGAGTATTTGTAGTGTTTGTAGTGTTTGAATTGTTGGAGACTCTGCCCGCGCCGCCTGCAGTTGTATTTTTATCATCGTTACGTTTAAGCGGCTCTGAAACAGTGTAGCGATTTTGGGCGGCGTTCCAATTACCGGCAGGACTTGAAAAGCCGTGAAAAAGATAATAACCCGCCGCCATACCTGCAATTAAACCCGCCGCGCCGTACAAATAATCAAGGGAGCCGTCTTCTTGCCGCCGAAAAGTTACTGAGCGTCCGTCGTCATATCGCGCAGTTTCTGTACCGTCGCCGTTGTCAATCAGCGTATATTCAACGCCGTTATCGTCAGTCAAGCGTTCTCCCGCCAAATTTGTTTCATTTTGAGTTGTGGTATTTTCTGCGGGTTTTTCTTCATCTGAAAAACAGCCGCCAATTAAAAGCGCGGTTGCTAAGAATGTTCCAACTAAATATTTTGTCTTATCCATCGTTCATTCCTTCCTTCATATTTTTGACAAATTCGCCAACATAAGGCGCGGCTTTTTCGCCATACTTTGAAATAATGTTGATAATCGCCGAGCCAACTATTACGCCGTCAGCAAGTTTTGACATATTTTTTGCTTGTTCAGGATTTGAAATACCAAAACCTATTGCGCAGGGGATTTTTGTATTTTCACGTACAATTTTAATCATTGGCGCAAGGTCTGTTGTAATTTCAGTGCGCGTACCGGTTACGCCCAAACTTGAAACAATGTACAAAAAACCTTCAGCCTCACTTGAAATTTTGGCAATTCGATTTTCTGAAGTTGGCGCAATCATACTGATTAAATCTATTTTATATTTTCGACATAGCGGCAAAAATTCATTTTTTTCTTCAAATGGAACGTCCGGCAAAATTATCCCGTCAATTCCAATTTTAGCGCAGGTTGAAATAAATTTTTCCGCGCCGTAGCCAAAAACTACATTTGCATAAGTCATAAAAACCAGCGGAATTTTTATATCTTGCCGCAAGTTTTTTACAAAGTCAAAAACTTTTTCGGTTGTAACGCCGCCTTGCAATGCTTTTAAATTTGCCTCTTGAATCACGGGACCTTCAGCCGTCGGATCTGAAAAAGGTATTCCCAATTCAATTAAATCTGCGCCGTTTTTTACCATTTCACGGACACAAGCCGCCGTTGTTTCCAAATTTGGATAGCCGCAAGTTATGAACGGGATAAAAGCCTTGCCTTGTGCGAAGGCGTTTTTTATTTTACTCATTTAAATTCGCTCCTTTGCAATTTCTGTTACAACGCCTGCTGTCAAGACGTTGCCAATTATTTTTGATATTTCCTCAAGATTTAAATCACGATTGTTATCAAGCCAACAAATTAACGCTGATAAAACCGTTTGAAAATAAATTTCTGTCAGATATTTTGACTTTGGATTTTCCGGCGGTAAGTTGAAAGTTTGCATAAATATCGGCGAAATTTCCTGTATCAATTTTTGTGTAAAACGCTGTCGATTATTGGAATTAAAAAGCACGTCGAAATAAGACGCCTTGTCACTTTGAATTTTTGTAAACGCCTGTAAAAATGTTTCTTCAAAATTTGACGGCGAAATATTTTTTTGAAAATTTTCTTTAACCTGCGCGATAACAATATTTTCCACATATTCCAAAATATCGTAAACGTCGCAGAAATATTTATAAAAAGTACTGCGATTGTAGCCGGCTTTTTCGCAAATTGCGTTAATTGTAATTTTCTGTACCGGCTTTTTCTTCAGCAAAATACAAAACGCCTCAACCAAATTTTGCCTTGTAACGGCTGTAAGTTCTGGATTTTTTTTCATTTCGGATTCCTCAACATTTTCAAATTGATTGTTGGTTTACCTTGATTATTTTTGAAATTATAATACAGACAGTCAATAAAAATTTGAGGTGGTACAAATGAAAATTCGCAAATTAGGAAATTTGGAAGTTTCGGCGGTCGGCTTAGGTTGTATGGGATTCAGCACAGGTTACGGCGAAATTCCCGCTGAAAGTGAATCAATTCGCCTTATCAGATTGGCGCACGAACTCGGTTGCACTTTGTACGATACGGCGGAAGTTTATGCAATTTTCCGCAATGAAGAACTTGTTGGAAAAGCCCTTGAGCCAATTCGCAACGAAATTATTTTGTCAAGCAAATTTTCGCCAATGAAGTTGGGAGATCAAAATTACGAAAAGTTGAGCCGCGCCGGTGTACGCCATGCGTTGGAAGATTCTTTAAAACGTCTTCGCACAGATTATCTTGATATTTATTTTGTTCACCGTTTGCCGTCTGAAGTTGAAGTTGAAACGCTAGCCGAATGGTTCGGCGAATTGATTAAAGAAGGCAAAATTCGCGGCTGGGGACTTTCTGAAGTACCTGCTGAAATAATCAGGCGCGCTCACAAAGTTACGCCGCTGACTGCGCTTGAAAGTGAATACTCAATGATGGCGCGGCAGTGGGAAAATTTGGAAATTCCGACCTGTGAAGAATTGGGAATTGGATTAATGGCGTATTCGCCAATGGCGGGCGGCTTGTTGAGTGGAAAAATTAAAGCCGACACCAAATTTGAAGGCGATGACATACGCCGCACAATTACCCGTTACAGCAAAGAAAATCTTGATAAAAATCAGCCTGTAATTGACTTGGTTAAAAAATTCGCCGCCGAAAAAAATGCTACGCCCGCGCAAATTTCCCTTGCGTGGGTAATGCACAAAAATTTTATCGTGCCAATTCCCGGTATGCGTAAAGATGAACGTATTAAAGAAAATCTCGGCGCGGCTGAAATTGTTTTGAATGACGCCGAATATCAACAACTTACTGACGAACTTAACAAGCTTAAAATTTTCGGGGATCGTAAAGATGAAGATATTGCAAAACTCGGCGCACTTGTAAGAAATAAACTTTTTGGAAGTAGCGGCGTCCCCGTGAAAGGTCTTGATAAATAATGGAATTTGTAACTTTAAATAACGGCGTAAAAATGCCGCTGATTGGTTTCGGTACTTACCAAATGCCCGCACGTATAACTGAAAGTTGCGTTTCAAATGCTTTAAAAATTGGTTACAGAAAAATTGATACGGCGCAATGTTACTGCAACGAAAAGGAAGTTGGACAAGCCGTCCGCAATTCCAAAATTAACCGTGAAGAAATTTTTGTAACTACGAAACTTTGGGGCGGACGCGGCTACAATGACACTTTAAAATCTATTGAAAATTCTTTGGCGGCGTTGAATATCGGCTACATTGATTTACTTTTGATTCACGAGCCGACGGGAGATTTTAATGAAATTTACCGCGCAATGGAAGAAAAATATCAAGCGGGCGATTTACGCGCCATTGGCGTTGCAAATTTTTTTGAAGATAATTTTTTACAGCTGATGAAAACTGCAAAAATTATACCTGCCGTCAATCAGATTGAAACTCACATTTTCCGCCAACAACCTAAAATGCACGCCTTACTGAAAAATTTCGGTACGGTTCATGAAAGTTGGTCGCCTTTGGCTTGCGGCAAAAATAATATTTTCGGCAACAAAATTCTTTCTGAAATTGCAAACTCTCACAAAAAAACCGTCGCGCAGGTTGCACTTAAATTTTTGATTCAGCAAAATATCCCCGTTATTCCGAAGTCAACGCATTTTGAACGTATGCAGGAAAATTTTTCAATCCTAGACTTTGAATTGACAGACGCCGAAATTTCTAAAATTCAAACTCTCGACGCGGGAAAAAGTTTATTCGGTTGGTGGTAAATCTATAGTTAAAAATTATGAACGCCTGCAAGAAGGCGTTTTTTTATTTTATTAACTCCCAAAATTTTTTATTGATTTATCCCCTAACAGGGGTTATAATTTTAACAGATTATTTATCAAAGAATTTTTTATAATCCTTATACAGGGTATATTTTTAAGGAGGTAACCATTATGAAAATTTTAGCCGCTTTAATCTGTATCTTGTCGGTGCCTGAAATTTGCTCGGCACATTCGGGAACATTAATTAACGCCGTTTCAAGTTACCTGCCGTTTATAATGCCGGTAATTTTAGGCGCGGTTGCAACTTGCAAAAACTTTTTCAGCGAAATTTTTAACCGTTTCAAGAAAAAGTAACGCCCCTGAATTTTGCAACTGACGCACAGTCTTTATCGCCGCGCCCTGACAAAGTTATAACAATAATTTTATCCTTTGGCAAAGTTGGAGCAATTTTTTGAGCATAGGCAACCGCGTGAGCCGATTCAATCGCAGGAATAATCCCTTCAGTTTTTGAAAGATATTCAAAGGCGCAAACTGCCTCTTCGTCGGTAATTGGTACGTATTCGGCGCGCTTGCTGTCATTCAAATAGGCGTGCTCGGGTCCAATTCCGGGATAATCTAAGCCGGCTGAAATTGAATAAACCGGCGCAATTCCGCCAAATTCATCTTGACAGAAATAACTTTTCATGCCGTGAAAAATTCCGGCGCGCCCTGTGGTAATTGTTGCTGCAGTTTCAAAAGTATCAACGCCGCGCCCCGCCGCCTCACAGCCGATTAATTTAACTTCCTTATCGTCAATAAAATTCCAAAAACTTCCCATAGCATTTGAGCCGCCGCCAACGCACGCAATTACAAAATCCGGCAGGCGGTTTTCTTTTGCCAAAATTTGGAATTTAATTTCTTTTGAAATGACGGCTTGAAAATCCCGTACAATCGTCGGGAAGGGGTGCGGTCCCATAACCGAGCCCAAACAATAATGAGTATCCGAAATTCGGCGCGTCCATTCTCTGAAAGTTTCTGACACGGCGTCTTTAAGCGTACCGGTTCCATTTTTTACGGGAATAACTTCCGCGCCCAAAAGTTTCATTCGGTAAACATTCAAGGCTTGACGGCGCGTGTCTTCTTCGCCCATAAAAATTACACATTCCATATCTAAAAGCGCGGCAGCTGTAGCAGTTGCCACGCCGTGTTGCCCTGCGCCCGTTTCAGCAATTAAACGAGTTTTGCCCATTTTTTTTGCAAGTAAAGCCTGTCCAAGTACATTGTTAATTTTGTGCGAGCCGGTATGATTTAAATCTTCACGTTTCAAATAAATTTTTGCGCCGCCCAAATCCCGCGTCATTTTTTCGGCGAAATATAAAAGTGAAGGTCTGCCCGCGTATTCATTAAAAAGTTTTTCCAATTCGTCATTAAAATTTTTATCGTTTTTAAATTTTTCGTAAGCCGCCTCAAGTTCAATAACGGCGTTCATCAAAGTTTCGGGTATGTATTGCCCGCCGTAAATTCCAAATCTGCCTTTCATAAATTTTCTCCTTTATCCAAAATTTTAATTAAGAATAAGTTCCAATGAATATTTCATTCATTAAAAAGCCAAAATTTTCGTGGTATTCCATAACTTCCTTTACTTCTTGCAGTAAATCCAAGTTTTTCACAATAATTTTCATATTTGGTATTTAAGGATTCATCTTGAATGAGTTTTTGATTTAAAATTTGTGTAATTGCCGGATTTGTAATGCGCCCGTCTTTTTCAAAATTATTTTCGTGTTTCTCCATATCGTTTTCCAAATATCCAACAAAACGACTCGGATAAAATTTATAATTTTCTTCATCAACCTTTACGGCAATAAAGCAAATTCCTCTTTTAATCAAATTCAATGCAAAAGTATATTTAGGCTCTTCCTCCATTTTTAAATAATTGTCCAGTGTTTTAAAATTCTTTACTAAATCGTCTTTTGTTTTAACGATCTCCATAAAAATTCCCCCTAACTGTGCCAACAAATTTTTTCATTTTCGCCGCGTCTTTAACGCCGCCCGTTTCAATCCCGCTGCTTACATCAACTGCAAACGGTTTTAAAAGTTTTACCGCGTCAGAAACATTTTCAACATTTAAGCCGCCCGCCAAAAAATATTCCCTATCGAAATTTTTCAAAAGTTGCCAATTAAAAATTTCGCCCGTACCTGCGCCGCTGTCCAATAAAATAAAATCTGCGCGAGAATTTTTTGCAAGATTTAAATCGTCGGCAGTTTTTATTTTGAACGCTTGAATAATTTTTTTGTCGGTAAATTTTTTCAGTTCAGAAATATAATTTTCGTCTTCAGTACCGTGCAACTGAATTAAATCCAAAAATTTTGCAATTTCGGCGACGGTTTTAATTTTTTCATTGACAAAAACTCCAACTGCAGAAATTTTTTTATTAAGCAAATTTTTCAACGCGGCGGCTTTTTCCGGCGTAATGTAACGCTTGCTTTTTGGGTAAAAAATAAAACCTATAAATTCCGGTAAAAGTCCATTTACAGTCAAAATATCTTCAACGCGGCTAAGTCCGCAAAGTTTAATTTTAGTCATTGCGCCGCCCTCAAATTCTTTAGCATTTCAATTTTATTTTCAGCCCGCATTAAAGTTTCGCCAATTAAAACTGCGTCCGCGCCGATTTTTTTCAGCGTTGAAATATCTGCAGGAGTTTTAACGCCGCTTTCAGCAATGTAAATTTTTTCAGCAGGAATAAGTTCACGAAGTTTGGCGGCAGTTTCAAAATCGACTGTAAAATTTTTCAAGTTGCGATTATTGACGCCTATAATTTCTGCGCCCGCACTTAACGCAGATTTAATTTCAAATTCGTCGTGCGTTTCGACAATCGCGCAGATTTTTAAATTTCGGCAAATGTTTAAAAATTTTTCAATTTCGGCAGTAGCTAAAATCGCGCAGATTAAAAGTACCGCGTCCGCGCCCATCGCCTTTGCTTGATAAATTTGGTATTCATCAACAGTAAAATCTTTTCTAAGCATTGGCGTTGAAATTTTTTGGCGAATTTCTGTAAAAATTTTATCGCTGCCCAAAAAATATTTCGGTTCGGTTAAGCAGGAAATACAATCTGCGCCAGCAACCTCATATTCTTTCGCAATTTCAATGTACGGGAAATTTTCGGCGATAATTCCCTTTGAAGGCGACGCCTTTTTAACTTCGCAGATGAAAGACAAATTCGGACGTTTCAACGAAGAAATAAATTTTTCGCCGTTGCCGAGTTTGGAATTTTGCGCCGCAATTTTTATTTCTTCCAACGAAATTTTTTGCTTGTCATTTTCAACTCTAAGCCGTGAATAATTTGCAAGTTCTTCTAAAATATTCATATCCCTAACCCTTAGTCCTTAATCCTTAGCCCCTAAATTGCTAACCTCAATAAAGTTTGAAAGAGTTTTCAACGCCGCGCCACTGTCAATTAAATTTTGGGCAAGATTAATCCCCGCCGCCATAGTTTCAGATTTTCCGGCAATGTACAACGCCGCGCCCGCGTTCAGTAAAACCGCGTCAAGTTTTGCGCCCTTTTCAACGCCCGCCAAAATATCACGGGTAATTTTTGCATTTTCTGAAGGATCGCCGCCGCGTAAATCTGATTTTTGACAAAGTTTAAAGCCGAACTCTTCAGGCGAAATTGTGTAGCGTTTGTACCAGCCGTCCTTAAATTCACAAATTGCCGTTGCTGAACTCAAAGAAATTTCATCAAGCTTATCTAAGCCGTAAACAACCATACCGCGCTTAACTCCCAAATCTATCAAAACTCTTGTAAGCGGCTCCACCAAATATTCATCGTAGACGCCCAAAAGTTGGAATTTCGGCGACGCGGGGTTTGTCAAAGGTCCCAAAATATTAAAAACCGTGCGAAAACCTAATTCTTTGCGAATTGCGCCAACATATTTCATCGACGTGTGATATTTTTGGGCAAAGAAAAAGCACATTCCAACTTCGCGCAGGAGTTCAACGCACTTTTCGGGGCTTTGATTAATGTTGACGCCCAACGCCTCCAGACAATCGGCAGTACCGCATTTTGAAGACGCGGCGCGGTTGCCGTGTTTTGCAACTTTGACGCCGCCCGCCGCCGTGATTAAAGCCGCCGTAGTAGAAATGTTAAAACTTTGCGCGTTATCGCCGCCCGTGCCTACAATTTCCAAAACGTCAAAATCTGTTTCAACTTTCAGCGCGTGATTTCTCATAGCCGCCGCACAGCCGGAAATTTCATCTGCAGTTTCAGCCTTCGCACTTTTTGTTGACAGTGCCGCCAAAAAAGCCGCGTTTTGCGTCGGTGTTGTTTCGCCGTTCATAATTTCGTTCATCGCGTTAAAAGCCTCGTCGTAGGTCAAATCGCCCTTGTTTACGATTTTAATTATTGCCTCTTTAATCATTTTAATTTTCTCCTTTCAATTCCAAAACTCATTATAAATTTTTTCATAGTGCCGCGCAGTCAAAATTTCCGGCAATTCTGCCACTGATGGAAATTCTTCAGCAATTTCAAGGCAAAGTTTTTCAAGTAGTTTATCGCCAATAATTTTTGAAAATTTTCCGCGCAATGCCTTTTCATACCAATCAACTAAATTTTTTTCAGTGATGATACTTTGAATCCTGCCGCGCCATCCAATTTGAGTAAGCAACGACAAAATAATTTCTTGTTCGGCGTCCTTGCAGACAATGATAATTTTGTTGCTTGAAATGTTTTCAACGATATTTTCTGCCAAATTCACGTCAAGACTTAAATGCTTAATTTGAATCGCCGCGCCCCAATTTGAATACATATCCAATCCCCTGTCAGCCGCGTTTGTCACGCCAACACGAAAAATTTTTGCGTCCTGAACATAAGCAGGATTTAAAATATCCAAATTCATAACTTTTTTTGAAAAGTCTTCAAATTCGCGCAGAATATCAAATTTTTTCTCGTAAATCGAAATTTCAATTTTTATTTGAAATGATTCAGCCAACGCCGAAAAAAGCGCGTAAACTACAATTTCATAAATTTTATCAAGACTGCGCTTTAATCCCGCCTCATTCCAAAACGAATTGATAAATTTTTCAACGCTGAAAATTTCCTTTGTTGAATTTTGACAATAAGATAAAGCGTTGGCAAGTTGATTGTGCTTACCGGTAAATTTTTTGTAAATGTACGCCTCAACCGCGCCGCCGGTTTTTAAATTTTCGTCGCTCAAGATTTTTAAAATTTTTGGCGGAATTGCATTTTCGTTAAATAAATCGTCCTGAAAACGCGCACTGCTTGTACACTTCCTGCCCAAAAGTTGAATTGCCATTTCGTCGCGCCAATGTTTACTTTCATTGCGGTAACTTTCCAAATTCAGCGGATCAATATTGCCAAAATTTCTTATTCTGTACAAAATTTCTGCAATTTGAATCGGCTTGTACAGATGAACGCGGGACTTTGAAATAATTTTGTCGAGTGCGTTTTTGGCGTCAATTTTTGTCAGCAAAATTTTCACCTCCCTTCAAAGCGTCAATCATATTTTGGGCAATCGCCTTTATAACGGGAATTGAAACCGAATTTCCGCACTGTTGCTTAACTTTACCGTAAGGCAGATTTATTTTATAAGAATCGGGAAAACCTTGCAGGCGTAACATTTCTCTTTCCGTCGGGCGGCGTTCGTCATTTATCAGAATGTAATTTGCTGAAGCTCCTGCGCGAAGTGCCGAAGAATACGGATGCGGCGTAATGGAGCCGGAAATATTTTCGTGTGAAATGTACGGGCGCGGATAATTTTTATCTTTTATTCTTGCAAGACGTGAATTTTTAATTTCCGCGCGAACGTAATATTTTTCGTCAACATTTTTTTCCAAAATATTTTCCAGCGTCAAAATTTTTTCTGCAGGTTGTGGAAATTCAAAGAAAACATTCTCCAAAAATCCTATAATAAAAATTCTTTCGCGTTTTTGCGGTAACCCATAATCCAACGAATTTAAAACTTTTGAATAAACATTGTAGCCGAGTGCTTTTAAATGTTCGTGAATTATTTTGAAAGTTTTTCCGCCGTCGTGTGCTTTAAGATTTTTCACATTTTCCAACAAAAAAGCCGCCGGTTTTTTAGCTTTTAAAATTCGTTCAATTTCAAAAAATAAAGTGCCGCAAGTTTCATTTTCAAAGCCTTCCTGCTTGCCGATAATCGAAAAAGCTTGACACGGAAAACCCGCCAACAAAATATCAAAGTTAGGAATATCTTCAGCCGCAATTTTTGTAATATCGCCTGCAGGACGTTCGCCAAAATTTTTTTCGTAAGTATCGCAAGCTGCCGCGTCAATTTCCGATGAAAAAACGCAACGCCCGCCGACTGATTCAAATGCCAATCTGATACCACCAATTCCGGCGAATAAATCTATAAAAGTAAAATATGCCATTTAATTACCTATGCTCAAAAAATTTTTCATTAAAATATTTCCCTGCGGCGTCATAATACTTTCAGGGTGAAATTGTACGCCGTAAATTGGAAAATCTTTGTGCTGTACCGCCATAATTTCATTATCATTCAACGCGCGCGCAGTAATTTTTAAATCTGCAGGAATCGTCGAACTTTCGGCAACAAGCGAATGATAACGCGCCGCCATAAATCGCACCGGCAAATTTTTAAAAAGCGGCGAATTGTTATCACAAAGAATTTCTGACTGCTTGCCGTGCATTAATTTTTTTGCATAAGTGATTTTCGCTCCGAACGCCGCGCAAATTGCCTGATGCCCCAAACATACGCCCAAAATTGGTACACGAATATTTTTTACAACGTCAATAATAATCCCCGCGTTTTCAGGTCTGCCGGGACCCGGCGAAAGAATTATATGACTCGGTTCAATTTTTTTAATTTCTTCAACCGTCATTGCGTCATTGCGAATAACTTTTATATCTGCGGTAAATTCGCCAACAAGTTGGTACAAGTTGTAAGAAAAGCTGTCATAATTATCAATCAGCAAAATCATTTACATTTCCTCCAAATTTTTTTCCAACGCGGCAAGACACGCCCGCGCCTTATTCAAACATTCTTCAAATTCTTTTTCAGCTACAGAATCAGCCACAATCCCCGCGCCGCTCCGTACAAAAACTTTGCCGTTTTTCTTGTAAATAATTCTAATCGCAATGGCAGTATCCAAATTGCCGGTAAAATCAATGTAACCAATAGCTCCGCCGTAAATCCCGCGCTTGTTGTTTTCAAGTTCGCCGATAAGTTCACAAGCACGAATTTTGGGCGCGCCACTCAAAGTACCTGCAGGAAGTACAGCCTCAATCGCCGACAGTGCGTCAAAATCTGCGCGAATTTCGCCGCGTACGACCGAGCCAATGTGCATAACGTGCGAAAATCTTTCAATGCTGTGCAGTTTTTCAACTTTTACCGTTTCAAATTTTGAAATTTTGCCTAAATCATTTCTGCCCAAATCAACAAGCATATTATGTTCAGCCAATTCTTTTTCATCTGCCAAAAGTTCTTTTTCAAGTTTTAAATCTTCCTCAAAAGTTTTGCCGCGCGGACGAGTTCCCGCCAATGGAAATGTATGCAAAACGCCGTTTTCAAGTTTTACCAAAGTTTCAGGACTTGCGCCCGCAACTTCAACATCAGTACCGGAAAAGTAAAACATATACGGCGAAGGATTTATCAGCCGCAAAACGCGATAGGTATTTAACAAACTGCCTTCAAAGGGCGCGGCAAGTCTGTTTGAAAGTACAATCTGAAAAATATCCCCTTCGTGAATATAATTTTTGGCACGTTCAACCATTGCGCAATATTTTTCTTTGTCGAAAAGCGGCGTAACTTCGCCTGTCAATTTGCTTTCAGGTTCAATTTTCTTTTCGCCGTGTAAAATTAGTTCACGAATTTTTTCAAGTTCAGCCGTTGCCGATTTATAATTTTCGTCAATATTTTCAAGCGGCATATTCACAATCAGAATAATTTTTTGTTTAAGATTGTCAAAGGCAATGACTTTATCGAAAAGCATTAAATCTACGTCCTGAAAGTTTTCTGTGTCGTCAACAGAATTTTTCAGCGTCGGCTCGGAGTAGCAAATATAATCGTAGGCGAAATATCCCACAAGCCCGCCGGTAAAAGTCGGCAAGTTTTCAAGGCGCGGGCTTTTATAATCTGCCAAAATTTTTCTAATTTCAGCTGAAGGGTTATCAGTCAAAATTTCAGTATCGCCGATTTTCATTTTGCCGCCGGTACAAGTTATGCAAAGTTTGGGGTTGTAGCCGAGAAAAGTATAACGCCCCCATTTTTCTTTTTCTGTAACAGATTCAAGCATATAGGTATGAGCCGAAACATTTTTCAAAACGCGCAGAACTTCAATAGGCGTTTTGACGTCCGCCAAAATTTCGCAACTTAAGGGAATAACTTTGTAGCGATTTTCGGCGGCAATTTTTTTTACTTCTTCCAAAGTTGGTTTAACTTTCATATAAAAACCTCCAAATTTGCCGGAAACTAAAAAGCCCCCGACAGAATAAAAAATCCTGTCAGGGACGAATTTAAATATAAAATCCGCGGTGCCACCCTGTTTCACGGAAAAAATTTCGTGCGCTTAGCGAAGTACAATCATACTTCCGGCGATTAACGTACGCCCCACGTCGCCTCATACTTTTTTAGTGGGATAGTGTGGTAGTTTTGTAGTTTAATAGTAAAAACTATACCACCACTCCACTATCAAACTATAACACTAAAATTTCACTGCGCCCTCGGCGGTCCATTTGACGAACTGTATCTGATCCAACTCTCAGCAACGTGGACTCTCTGTACAGGCATTTTTCGCCGTTATCTCCGCGTCAACGGTTTAAATTTTTATATTGCGTAATATAACAAAGGTAAAATAGTTTGTCAAGTTTTTTGGAAATGTTGATTAATCGTCGTCGAATTTATAGCTTGCGTAGCGAATATCAATTTCAACACTGCGTCTTTCTTCAGGATCAACAACTTTTGCGGCGCGTTTAGTTATAGCCGCGAGAAAATCTTTGCTTTGCGTGCGTTCGGCGACATCATCAAAAACTTCACCTATCCAGCAAAAAGTTTTGTCGTCACATTCATTTTCAATAAAATTGATGGTTGCCGTCATATCACGGCTAAGAATTTCAATTTCTTTTTTCCAGCACTGTTCAATTCCATAGTCCCATTCATCTTGCGTTTCGTCTCCAATGCGTATTCGTTCGGCTACTATTGCTTTAAGTTCTTCAACGTTCAATGTTTATTGCCTCCTTTTTTTGTAGGTTGTATGGAATCTGGAAAAATAGTAGCTATTCTCCCATTAGTGCGAATAACTCCAACTCTAACCCCCTTGTACATTCCATATGAAATTTTTCCGTCTGGAACGTGACGATTTTTTCTAAGCCCTGCAACGTGTTCACCGGCGCGACGAATATCTTTTGGAGTCCAATTTACAGGAAATCACGACTGCCCTATTCCTGTTTTTTTAATTTTTTTGTATGGTCGGGGATATTTCCAACTCTAACGCCATTTGGATAAGTCTTTACGATATTATATTGTATCCATATTTTTCAAGCAGAAGTCGTCCTTTTTCGCCGTGTCCGCCGCTTTTAAGGCGAAGGCGATCTCTTTTGCGCATTGGCTTTGTAAAATCACCTTCGATTAAATGAACAAGCGCAAAATCACTAACACTCCGAGCACTACCACCTTTGGTATTGAGGTTACGTCCGGGTTTACCTGTACCCATTTAGCCGACCTTCTTTCTAACTTTTGAAATCCAGTCGGGATAATTGACAAATTAAGTTTTGTGTTTAACGCCGTCAAAAATTTTTTTTGGCATACTGCCATAAACGAGTACAACTTGCGGCGTCAATTCCTCAAGCATAGCCTCAAGCCCTGCGCGAAAGTAATATGCATTGTCTTTATCCTTGACGCAACCGTAAGTTCCGATTGAAACGATACTATTTTTTGGTGCACCTAAAAATGCGAATTTTTCCGGCAAAATTTCGGTGGTATAACTGCGTTCATCGCCCCAGCGTACATTTGTAATAACGTACATACCTAATTTTTGAAAAAAGTGCCCAATAGCTCTATTTCTATAAACATTTGCAATTTGGGCAGTCAATGGCGCGTCACGGTAAAGTGAATCATCCGGCGTAGTCATAAATTTAAAACGCAGAATATCTTCTTTCAATTCAGCAGGATTACGAATAACTTCAGCAAAATTTACATCGTGCTCATAAAAAACAAGACACTCTGAAAAATCTTTACTGCGGTTACGTTTTGAAAACGGAATCATTTCCGAATGAATAATTATTTTTTCAGGCGGATTAATTATTGGAATTTCCAATTCACCGTCGAAAAAGGCATTTTCTACTAATTCCAAATTGAAACCTTCGTCAAAATTATTCTTTTTCATAAATTCACCTCGTCAATAAAATTAATATTTTTTCTTGACCGAGTGCGTGAATATGATAAAATATATTTGCTATTATTAAATTTATATTTCACGCACTTTGAGTTTTTAAGGTGCATTTTTTTTACAATCAAAAGCATCACTCCTTTTAATGTTTACGCCATAGTTTAATAGTCGTGGCTATTTTGGTCAGGAGTTTTTTTATTTTGCGTCTATGAAGTTTTCTTGCGCTTTTTAAATCAAAAATTACTGCGTTATCTTCTTCCGAGAAAAAACCATACGCACGATAGTTATAATTTTCCAAATCTCAGTCCATAAAATCACGAATTTTTTGTTTAAGTAATTGATTATTGAGTTGTACACCATTTCTCCAATTCCAGTTTTTATCGCGAGTTAAAAATAAAACTGAATAATCGTCTTGTTCACGGCATTTTTGAATTGCAACTTGTTTTGTTTTTAGGTTTAAAAATAAACGTACAAATTCTGCTTTTTGAATACGATATACGACATTGCCATTAAATTTTATCCCCTTGTTTGTGACAGTCATAAAAGTACTGCCTTTCAGTTGATTTTAGTATTTTAATTAATTATTTACAAACAAAAAGTCTCCTACAAAAGGAGACTTTAAAAATTTTTTATGTTACAAATGAATCACAAGAAATTATAATTTTTTCAGTTGTTATATTTGAAGTTTGACTGACAAAATTTTTCCTGTACATCAGAAAATTATTTTCTTTTAGATTCTTCAAGCGTTTTGCGAACTTCGGCTTTCTGCTCATCATTTTCCGCGTATTTTTCGAGAGTTTCGCCCAAACTGTCCAGAGCCATATTGTCAGCTTTTTTAAATTCTTCAATCGCAGTTTTAATTTCTTCTCTGAAAGACTTCGGCAACGAAGAATTATTTTCAAGCGATTCAAGGTAAGCTATTTGAGCGTCTTCAATTTTTTCAATTAAATTTTGATTTTCGTTGCTGTCTGTATTTGATTCATACTGCGATTTAACATTTTGATAAGCTTGATAAAAATTTTTCTCTTCAGTCGTCAAAACGTCTTCGTAGTCACTCAACGATTTTTCAATAAGTTCATCCAATTTTTCACCGGCTTTAAAGGATTCTATCCCGCCAACTACAATATCTTTCATTACTTTAAGTGTGTCAAAAAAGCCCATAATTTTTTCTCCTTATCCATAATTTACGGTAATATTTTTTTCAACTTCGTAAATAGTTTTATTTTCAAAAATCTTTGCATTTTCAAATTGTTCAACGACCGCTTGTCTTGAAAAATCTGTACAGCAAAATAATTTTTGAGGATTTTTTTCGATTGAATACAATTCAAGCGTGTAGGTATTGTTTTCGTTAATCCATCCGGAAATTAAATATTTTTTATCATTGAAAGTAAATTCTGTTTCGGCGTTGTAATGCAAGTCATTAATGAATTGGCTTAAACTTTTCCCCTTCACAATTTTATCCTCTCCTAACTCATTGTATGTAGAATTATTGTATTCCACCGGTTAAAATTTTTTTCCTAACAGGAGGTTTTAACTTTGAATATATTGGAAGTTTTTGGAAAAAATTTACGCAATTACAAATTAAAACGCGGTATTTCACAAGAAAAATTTGCTGAATTGTGCGCTCTTCACAGAACTTATATCAGCGATATTGAAAGGGGACAACGTAGCATTTCTCTTGGCAATATTCAAAAAATCACTGACGCTCTCGAAATTGAAACATACAGACTTTTTTTGGAGAATGACAATGACAAAAACTGAATTATTTTTGAAATTGGCGCAACCTAACGAATTAGGATTTAGCCGCTGGGTATTGGTTGGCGAATTTGTCGGCGAATATGCAGAATTAAAATTTGGAAACGGTGCATCTTGGGCGCGTAAAGAATCAACACTTGCAAAAAAATTTAAGATTGAATTTGATAAAAATCGAACAAGCGGTAACGGAATTGACGCCATAAGGCTTGCCGGTTTTAACGATGATAACTCAACGCAATATATCAACGCTGCGATAAAAAAGGAAATTCGCTCGCGGCGTTGTGTAATTCTTGGAACTTCAAATCCTGAAGTTGATCACAAAAACGGAATGAAAAATGAATCCCGCGTAATGCAAAACGAAAATCAAAAACTTTCAGATTTTCAACCTTTAAGTAAAGCCGCAAACGACGCCAAAAGGCAATTTTGCAAAGAATGTAAAGCAAGCGGCAAAAGATACGACGCCAAACTTTTAGGTTATCCTATGTCTTATTATTACGGCGTTGCCGAACATCACGGCGAAGAAAATGCTTGCATCGGCTGTTATTGGTATGACCCGTTAGAATTTAAAAAACATTTGCAGGAAAAAATTAATCCTTGATTTTCTTGAAAACAAAAATATATTCGTGCTTGAAAATGTAAAAATCGTTTTTCAGTGCACGATAACGCCAAATTGCCTGCTGATTTGCTTTACCCTTTGTTTCACCGAAATTTTTTACAATAATCGCCTTCATCAGAAAATTTTTTTCCAGAAATAAATTCATACAGTAAAAGCCGAGCGGTACAACTTGACTGTTTGCATATTTATCGCCAATAACGACGGCGCAATATCTGTTTTTTTCAAGAAACGCCGCCGTATTTTCAATAATTTTACCAAAACTTTTTAAAAAATCTTCGAGACTTACGCAATTAGATAAATCTTGCAGGCTGTCAGAAAATTTAATTATATCCCAGTAGGGAGGATGAAAAATTATAAATTGTACCTTATCAACGCCTGCAACCTCAAGGCAATTTTTAATATCAATGGTTGAACTGTCGCCGCAAAACGTAAAAATTTTTGAATTTGAATTATATTCTTCAGCAATTTTAACTTTTGCGGCGTCAATAATTTTTTGTTGCAAATCAATTCCTATGGCGTTTCTTTTCATTCTTTGCGCCTCGATAAGTGAAGTGCCGCTCCCCATAAACGGATCTAAAATCCAATCGCCTTTTTTTGTATAGCGGCTGAAAAGTTGATAGGGAATTTGCGGAACAAAATTTCCGTGATAATCGCCGGAATGTGCGCCGGAATTGTCCCGCTTGTCAATAATCCACAAAGAATCAGTTTCAATATCGCCGTAATTTTTCCAGTTGCCAATATCAATATCGTTATAGCGTGACAAATTTAATCTCCTAAATTTTTGAGTTGTTCAATTCTGGATTCGACTGACGAAATTTTTTCCTGTGCGGCTGCAAGTTTTTCTTTTTCGGCTTGTACAACTTCAGCGGGAGCTTTGCTTATGAATTTTTCATTTTTGAGTTTGCCTTCAGTTGAGGCAATACCTTTTTTGAGTTTTTCAAGTTCTTTGGTAAGGCGGGCAATTTCTTTTTCAGTGTCGATAAGATTTTGGAGCGGCAAGAAAATTTCAACGCCGCCTGCAACGCCGGTAAGTGCGTGTTGCGGCTTTTCACTTGAAAAAGTTACAGGCTCAGCGGCGGCAAGTTCCGAAACATAATTTACATTGGATTTTACAATTTCCAAAATTTCGGTATTGGCAATTTTTAAAACAACTTCAGATTTTTTGCGCGGCTCGACGCCAACTTCATTTTTCAAATTGCGAATAACTTTTATAATTTCAATAAAAATTTGCATTTGATTTTCTGCCGCGTCGTCAATTTCGCCCGCCTCTACCCATTTTGCAAGCATTATACTTCCTTCAGCATTGGGCAACTTTTGGCGAATAATTTCAGTTAAAAACGGCATAAACGGATGAAGGAGGCGCAAGGATTTTTCAAGCACGGTATTTAAAATGTAAAGCGCGGTAGACTTTGCGCGGGCGTCTTCGCCGTACAAACGCGCCTTAATCAATTCAATGTACCAATCGCAAAACTCCGACCAAATAAAATCGTACATAAGCCGCGCTGATTCTCCCAACTCAAATTTATCAAGATTTTCTGTAACACTTTTTGCCGTGCGATTTAAGCGGGAAATTATCCACTTGTCAGCCAAAGTTAAATCACTTTCAGCCGGTTTAAAATCAGCGTCGAAATTTTCAAGATTCATTAACAAAAACCTTGAGGCATTCCAAATTTTGTTTGCAAAGTTTCGCGCAGATTCAACGCGCTGCCAAGAAAATCTTAAATCGTTGC
>CALGGV010000031.1 GCA_937915725.1 uncultured Selenomonadales bacterium | reverse complement strand
CGGGGCAAATATCCGGCGCGGCAGTTCCAACGACGATATGTCCGCAATTTCTGCACTCCCAAATTTGAACGCCGGCTTTTTTGAAGACACTTTGCATTTCAACATTTCTTAAAAGTTTGCGGTAACGTTCTTCGTGGTGTTTTTCAATCGCTGCAACGCCGCGGAATTGTTCAGCCAATTCAGTAAAGCCTTCTTCGTCAGCCTCACGCGCCATACGTGCATACATATCCGTCCACTCGTAATTTTCGCCTTCAGCCGCGTGCAAAAGATTTTCTTCAGTTGTTCCCAATTCGCCCAATGCTTTAAACCAAAGTTTTGCATGTTCTTTTTCGTTTTCGGCGGTTTTCAAAAACAGCGCGGCTATTTGTTCGTAGCCGTTTTTCTTTGCAACGGACGCATAATAGGTATATTTATTTCTTGCTTGCGATTCTCCGGAAAAAGCCTCGCGCAGATTTTGTTCAGTTTTTGTACCGGCAAGGGATTTAGTTTCAGATTTTTTTACTTCAGGAACAATTTTTTCAAAATCTGTTGCGGGGTGTTTACAAATTGGGCAAATGAAATCTGCGGGCAATTCTTCGCCGATATATTCATAGCCGCAAATTGTGCAACGCCAAATAGTCTTGCCGTCTTCAGTTTTGCCGACGGGCGCGGGTTTTGGTTTAATATTTTTCTGATAGAAATTGTAAGTTGTCGAGGGAATATCATTAAATTTTTCCATATCGACAACATCAGCAATAAAAATCGTATGAGTTCCCGCGTCCACAGAATTTATAACATTGCCGCTTATGAAAGAATTTGTTCCTTCAGTAATTGCAAGCGTGCCGTTAGCCGTGCGTTGTACTTTGTCGAAATTTGCAAACTTGTCAACATTTTTACCGCTCTGAAAACCGAAATGCTTAAACAGTTCAAAATTTGCCGCCTCACTGATTATCGACACTGTAAATTTTTTCGACGCGGTTATTAAATCGTGCGTGTAATTTAATTTGTTTACGGCTATTGAAATTCGCTCGGGATTTGCCGTAACTTGAGTAACGGTGTTGATAATGCAGGCGTTGTCTTTAGTTTCAGATTTTGAACTCAAAACAAATAAGCCATACTGAACATTAAATAAAACTTTACTATCCATTTTCTGCCCTCCAAAAAAATTTTTTTTACCACTGCTGATATTATAGCCGTTTCACGTTTTCTTGTAAATGTCAAGGTCTAGATAGAAATTTTTTACTTTGTTAAAATATTAGCGCACTACAATTTTTTAAAGAAAGGAGAGAACGAAATGAAATTAAAAACTGTAATAAAGCGTTCAGGAAATTCAGTTGAATACAACCGGGAAAAAATTTTTAATGCTATTGCCGGCGCAAATAATGACGCAACTTCAGCTGAAAACAAATTACAGCCAAAGGATATTGAAGAAGTTGTAAAATCTGTTGAAAGGGCAATTTCTGAAAATGAAAGTATTGGCGTCGAAGAAGTTCAAGATGAAGTTGAAACAGCGTTAATGGCGGGCGGATTTTTTGACGTGGCGAAACAGTACATTCTTTACCGAGAAAAACATTCTCAAAGGCGAATGGCGCAGAAAAAATTAATGGAAACTTACAAAGATATTTTCTTTGCAGATTCAGTGAATGTTGACTTGAAACGCGACAATGCCAATATTAATACTGATGCCTCAATGGGGATAATGTTAAAACTCGGCGCGGAGGGCGCAAAACATTTTGTAGATAATTATGTTTTGCCGGAAGAATTTGCAACAGCCGACAAAGAAAACTGGATTCATATTCACGACAAAGATTTCAGTTTAATAACTTTGAATTGTTGCCAAATAGATTTATTGAAACTTTTTCACGGCGGCTTTTCTACCGGTCATGGTTTCCTGCGCGAGCCGAATTCAATTCGTTCATACGCGTCTTTGGCGTGTATCGCTGTGCAATCCAATCAAAATGATATGTTTGGCGGGCAAAGCATAAACGCGTTTGATTATGCTATGGCTGAAGGCGTTAGAAAATCTTTCAAAAAAATTATAAAGGCGGAAGTTGCGCGGGCTTGCGAATTTTGCGATATTACGCCCGCCGCCGCTATTGATTTTAATTTTTGTACTTATTCTGAAGGTGATAATTCGGCAGCCGTTGAAAATTTGACTGCGGTTGTCGGTTCAAAAAATTTGGCAGAAAAAATTTATCATCAAGCTTGCCGCGACGTTGAAGAAGAAACTCATCAAGCTATGGAGGCTCTTATTCATAATTTTAACACTTTGCATTGTTTGCCGTATTCTGAAAAAATTTGGATTTTCGACTGCGAAACTTCAAATTTAGAATTAATGAAAATTGGCGAACTTGCAGAAAAATTTGTTCCCAATCGTTACAAGGCAATTTCACTAAATAAAAATACCGGTAAAAGTGAACTTAAATTCATTACGGCAATTCAACGCAAAGATAATAATCGCCGACTTGTTACGATTGTTGACAACGCAGGGCGCAAAGTTACTGCCACTGACAATCATAAAATTTTATTTCTCAACAACAACGGCAAAATTGCTGAAGATATTCCGGAAGATATAACAAATGTAATTTCGCCACGCAAATTTAATGATATTGAAGTTTCGGACAGATTGTTTATTGGTAATTTTAAATCTAGAAAAAAACAAAATTACGAATTGCCTTACATTGAAATTACGCCGGAATTTGCCAAAATTGCCGGTTATTACGTTGCTGAAGGCAATATCAGCGGCGGCAGTCAAATTTCTTTCGCTGTATGCAATACCGAAAAAGAAAATGAATTGATAAATTTAATGCAAACAGTATACAGCGAAAATGTTACATTTAATCGTTATACCAGAAAAAACGGCTTGCCACATATGATTAATTTTAATGTAGGTAAAATTTGGGCTGATGCTTTTAAATTTTATTTTGGCGAAAATTCGCACTGCAAAAAAATACCGCTTGAAATACTTTTTTCAAAAAATAAAGCAGTCAAAATTAATTTTTTAAACGGCTACTTGAAATGTGACGGCTCCATAAAAAAAAGATACGCCGGGGCAACTTCAGTATCTGAACTTTTGATAAAACAGCTACATTTAATGATTTTGTCTTTGGATGAATTGACAACGCTAAACGAGCGCGATACTAATTCTAAAACTTACGGCGCAACACATATTCACGAAATAAATTTTTGCGGAAATGCCGGAAACAGAATTGGACTTGAATTTGATTTTGAATCAGTGCGCGTTGAACTTCGCAAATATTCTTTTGAATTTCTAAAAGATTTATATTACAGAAATTTTAAAGGCAGGCGTCCGCACAGTCCAATTTCAAAAGAAATGATTGACGCTAAAATTTCTGAAAATCCAAATTTGCAAGTAGCCTCAAATATTTTCGCAGTTCCTGTAAAAAATTGGATTTTTTCAAACAGCGGCGCAGAATATGTTTACGATTTGTCAGTTGAAGATAACGAAACTTTTTTAACGGAGGATTGTATTTTTGTTCATAATTCCAGAGCGGGAGCGCAGGTTCCATTTTCTTCAATAAATTATGGAATGGATACAAGCCCCGAAGGGCGGCTTGCAATTCGTGAAGTTTTAAATGCAATAGACGCGGGATTAGGCAACGGCGAAACTCCAATTTTTCCAATTTCTGTTTTCCAACTTAAAGCAGGCGTTAATTATAATGTTGACGATAAAAATTATGATTTATTCCGGCAAGCGTGTCGCGTCAGCGCAAAAAGACTTTTCCCAAATTTCGTAAATCTTGACGCGCCGTATAATTTGCAATATTACAAGCCGGGCGATTATAACAGTTATGTTGCAACGATGGGCTGTCGTACCCGCGTTATGTCAAATGTAAACGGCGCGGAACAATCCGGCTCGCGCGGCAATTTTTCTTTCGTTACAATCAACCTTCCAAAACTTGCCCTTGAGGCAAAGGGCAGCGTCGAAGAATTTTTCAAACTGTATGACAAGTACATTACAATTTGCCATGATTATTTACTTTTCCGCCTTAAAACCATTGAAGAAAAGCACGTTTATAATTTTCCATTTTTAATGGGGCAGGGCGTTTGGCTTGATTCAGATAAATTAAAACCTACCGACAAAATTAAGGAAGTTTTAAAGCACGCCAGTTACTCAATCGGTTTTTGCGGGCTTGCAGAATGTTTGGTTGCTTTAATCGGCAAGCATCACGGGCAAAGTAAAGACGCGCAAGAATTGGGTTTAAAAATTATAAAACATCTGCGCGAGCGTACTGACGAATATACAAAACTTGAAAAGAGAAATTGGACAACTTTTGGAACGCCGGCAGAATCTACCGCAGGGCAATTTCAACGCGCCAATCGTAAACAGTACGGAATTATTAAGGGCGTAACAAGCCGCGATTATATGACAAATTCAAGCCATGTACCGGTTTATTTTCCAATTACCGCAAATGATAAAATTCAAATTGAGGCTCCCTACCACGCACTTTGCAACGCCGGACACATTGCCTATATCGAAATGGACGGCGACCCAACAAAAAATCTTTCGGCATTTGAGGCGATTGTCCGCGCCATGCATGATTCTAATATGGGATATTTTTCAATTAATCATCCGGTTGATAGAGATCCCGTTTGCGGCTACACGGGAATTATCGCCAATGAATGTCCACATTGCCACAGAAAGGAAATGGAGCGCGGTACTTTTCACATTGATAGATTATATTAAAAATTCAAGAGAGGCGGCTTGTCGTGGATATTTCAGCCCATTTTGGCGGCTTTAAAATGTTGGAATAAAATTTTTAAACGCGCTAATTTTGGGCGTGTTTTTTTTGACTAAGTGCTTA
>CALGGV010000030.1 GCA_937915725.1 uncultured Selenomonadales bacterium | reverse complement strand
TTAAAAACAACACTTTCAACGGCGTTAAACTGCCTGCGATTTATTCAAAAACTTTTGACGGCAATTTAAAACTGATAAAAAATTTCGGCTACGAAGATTTTAAATCTAGACTTTAAGCGATACTAAAGAGGCGGTAGGATTTTGAGAAAATTATTTGCGATAATTTTAATTTTTATGGTGGTTGCGTTGACAGGTTGCGGCAAAAAAGATTCGCCGGAAAATGCGCTTGCAGATATTCAAGTTGCATTGGCTGAAAGAAATTTTAAGAAACTTTCAGAGCGCGTCAACTTAGAAAATTTTTTCGCGCAGATTTACGACGATGGAACAGTTGAACTTGCCAAAAACTATGAATATTACAAAGAAAAATATCCTGACGATTTATATTTTCAGCACGACGCCGAATTTTTGGAACGATACAATACAAAATTTCGTGAACGTCATTTGAAATTTTTGCAGGACGTTCAAGCGTCTTACTTTGCAAAATTCCCTAAGCCTGAAACGCCGGAAGAAAATCCTTACGCCTATGTTGCAAACAAATTTGAAGAAACACTCCGCGCCGTTCATACCGAAATTCAA
This sequence comes from uncultured Selenomonadales bacterium, assembly GCA_937915725.1. Lineage (GTDB taxonomy): Bacteria > Bacillota > Negativicutes > Selenomonadales > Selenomonadaceae > Quinella. The sequence continues at coordinate 8,631 of CALGGV010000030.1, read as the reverse complement.
AATATTACCGTCAATGAAAATTTTGCCACAATGACTTTGGCGATTAAAGGCGATGAAACTTTGCGCGGACAATTTGTAGGCGATTTAATTTTTAAAATCAGTTTTATCAAAGACGCTGATAAATTGTATGTTAACAGAATTGAAAATCTTGACGAATTGACGCCGCTAATTGTAGACAAGGCGGAAATTGTTTGGATTAATTTTTTTTAAGAGGTGAGTACTTTGGCATTTTATTACAAGGAACCTTCACACACTTTCGGCGAATATTTGCTTGTACCCGGATATTCTTCAACCGACTGCATACCGGCAAATGTAAATTTGTCAACGCCGCTTGTAAAATTTAAGCGCGGCGAAAATCCGGCTTTAACTTTGAATATTCCAATGACTTCAGCAATTATGCAATCTGTTTCAGATGACAAAATGGCTATTGCACTTGCAAAAGAAGGCGGAGTTTCTTTTATTTACGGTTCGCAGTCAATCAAAGATCAAGCGTCTATGGTTCAGCGCGTCAAAAATTATAAATCCGGCTTTGTTTCCAGTGATTCAAATGTTAAACCTACTTCAACTTTGAAAGAAATTCTTGCACTTTTGGAAGAAACGGGACACTCAACAATGGCTGTTACTGAAGACGGCAAGCCCACCGGTAAACTTTTGGGAATTATTACAAGCCGTGACTACAGAATTACCAGAATGACCGGCAATGAACTCGCGCAGGATTTTATGACGCCTTTTGAAAATTTAATTTACGCTGACGCCGAAACTACAACTTTACCAATGGCAAATGATTTAATTTGGGAACACAAACTTAATATGTTGCCGCTCGTTGACAAAAAACAACGCCTGCGCTATATGGTTTTCAGAAAAGATTATACAGACAACAAAACTAATCCGCTTGAACTTATCGACAGGCGCAAACGCTACGTTGTCGGCGCGGGAATTAATACTCGTGATTACGCTGAAAGAGTTCCTGCACTTTTAAAAGCCGGCGCAGATGTACTTTGTATTGATTCTTCTGAAGGTTTTAGCGAATGGCAAAAAATTACTCTCGAATACATTCACAAAAATTTTGGCGAAGATGTCAAAGTTGGCGCGGGAAATGTTGTAGACGCTGAAGGCTTTAACTTTTTGGCAGACGCGGGCGCAGATTTTATCAAAGTTGGAATTGGCGGAGGTTCAATCTGCATAACTCGTGAAACTAAAGGAATTGGACGCGGGCAAGCAACGGCGGTTATTGATGTTTGCAACGCACGTGACGAATATTTTAAAAAGACAGGAATTTATATTCCAATTTGTTCAGATGGCGGCATTGTTCATGATTATCATATGACGCTTGCACTTGCAATGGGCGCAGATTTTTTAATGCTCGGCAGATATTTTGCGCGTTTTGATGAATCGCCTTCCGATAAAGTCAGAATCAACGGCACTTACTACAAAGAATATTGGGGCGAAGGTTCCAACCGCGCCAGAAATTGGCAACGTTACGATTTAGGCGGCGATAAAAAACTTTCTTTTGAAGAAGGCGTTGATTCTTACGTTCCATACGCCGGCTCTCTCAAAGATAATGTTGAATCGACACTTTCTAAAGTTCGTTCGACAATGTGTAACTGTGGCGCGTTGAATTTGCCGGAACTGCGCGAAAAGGCAAAAATTACTTTAGTATCTGCAACTTCCATTGTTGAGGGCGGCAGTCACGATGTTATTTTGAGGGATAAATTTACTGTTGATTAAAATTTGGGCGGCGATTTTATGAAAATTTTTTCTGTGATTTTTCTTTGTGCAATATTTTTGTTGACATTTTCAAAAGTTGCAGCGGCAGAATCCGGAAGTTTTGAGGAAAAAGCACAAGCCGTAAAACTTTTAAATAAAGTACGTGCTGAAGTCGGGCTTAAAGGGCTTGCGTGGCATTCCAATTCAAATTTACAGGCGGCGGCAGAAGTTCGCGCTAAAGAACTTGAAGAATTATTTTCACACACGCGCCCCGACGGCTCCAGTTGTTTTACGGTTTTTGAAGAATTTAATATTAATTATCGTACTTGTGCAGAAAATATCGCTTATGGTACGCGACTTTCAGCTGAAGGCGCAACTGAACTTTGGCGCAATTCGCCCGGACATTACAAAAATATGACAAATGCAAATGTAAAAGAAGTTGGCTTAGCCTCGTGGCACGATAACAACGGCAATGTTTACTGGGTACAACTTTTCAAAGGTTAAATTATTTTGCAAAAAAATAAATAAGATTGGCGGCGCGGTACGTGATAAATTTCGTGGCGTTCCGGCTCACGACAGGGATTATTGCATTATCGGCATTAAAGAAAAATTTTTCTGATTTATTGTAAATAAAAATTTTTGAGGTGGTTTAATTTTTAATGACTGAATTAGAATTTGCGCAAAAAGTAAATGAAATTGGCGGCACGGCGTATTTGGTAGGCGGCGCGGTACGTGATAAATTTCGTGGCGTTCCGGCGCACGACAGGGATTATTGCATTACCGGCATTAATGAAAAAATTTTTGTTGAAACTTTTCCTAAGGCGTTGAAATTCGGAAAATCTTTTCCGGTTTATTCCCTAAACATTGACGGCAAAAGTTGCGAAGTAGCACTTGCACGCACTGAAAAAAAAGTTGGCGCGGGTTATCACGGTTTTAACGTGAAATTTGATCCTAGCGTAACGATTGAACAAGATTTATATCGCCGCGACACTACTATTAACGCAATGGCGATTGATATTTTGCGCAACAAACTTATAGACCCTTTCGGCGGGCGTGAAGACGTTGCAAACAAAAAAATTCGTGCAGTATCAAAACATTTTACTGACGACCCTGTGAGGGCGTTAAGAGCCGCTCGGCAATCCGCACAATTTGATTTTGAAATTACTGATGAAACTTTAGAGGCTATGAATCTTTGCGCCTTTGAATTGAAAAATGAGCCGGGCGAAAGAATTTTTGCGGAACTTGAAAATGCTTTAACCACTAACAAGCCGTCGATTTTTTTTAGAAATTTGGAACGTGCTGGAATTTTGGAAGTTACTTTTCCGGAAATTGCACAACTTCGCGGAAAAATTCAGCCCATTGAATTTCACCCCGAAGGCGACGCCTATGAACATACTTTGCAAATTGTTGACGAAATTTCAAAAATAAATTCTAATCCTATAATAAGATTTGCCGCGCTTGCACACGATTTCGGCAAAGGTACAACGCCTGCAAAAATGCTCCCACACCATTACCAACACGATAAACGCGGGCTTGAAGTTTTGCAGAAAATGAGTATAAGAATCCATTTGCCGGCAGATTGGAAAAAAATTGCGTTATTTGTAATTTCTGAACATATGCGCGCCCCTGTTATAACGCGTCCCGGTAAAATTGTAGATTTTTTAATTAGACTTCACAACTCAAAAATTTCTGTTGACGATTTTAACGATATAATCAATTTGGATAATCACGGCTTGCCGCCACATTTGACAAACGCTAAAATTATTCTTGCCGAAATTTTAAAAGTTAATGGAAAATTTGCGCCGCCGGAACTTAAAGGCGCGGAAATTGGCGAATGGATTCGCAAGGAACGTATTAAAGTTTTAGTGAATATGGAAATTTTCACCTTCAATGCGCCGAGAAAATAGGTAAGGCGCAAAATCCTTTATTGCTTTTTATAACAATTTTTGTATAATGAAAAAATCGGGAAAACGGTTATGGCACAAGCTGCTAAAGAGCACGCCAGCTACGCAGCCGCGCAAGGCACCCGCTTTTATCTTCGGATAATCGATTCTGTAGTATTCTTGTGCGGATACTACAGGGTTGCAGTCAACCAACCGTACGCGGTGGATTTTTAATCTAACTGCAAGCCTTTATGGGGTAGTTGACTAATCCTAAAGAAACTGACTGAAAGGAAGTTTTTACATTGAATGAAATTGTACTTTCTTACAAGGGCAAAAAGCCCAAAATTGCCGAAAATGTTTTTCTTGCGCCGAATTGTTCAGTAGTTGGTGAAGTTGAAATTGGTACAGGAGCAAGCATTTGGTTTGGCGCGGCAGTACGCGGCGATTTTCAGCCGGTTAAAATTGGAGTATTTACCAATATTCAAGACAATGCAACTATTCACGTTATGTACGACGTACCGACGGAAATTGGAAATTATGTTACAGTTGGTCATAACGCCATTGTTCACTGCAGAAAAATTGGCGATAATACCTTAATTGGTATGGGCTCAATTATTTTGGGCTATTCGGAAATTGGCGCAAATTGCATTATTGGCGCGGGAACTCTTTTGCCGCAATATAAAAAAATTCCCGATAACTGTTTAGTTTTCGGAAATCCTGCAAAAATTATGCGCGCTATTCGTGATGATGAAATTGAGGCTTTGCGCTCCTCTGCCATGCAATATCACGAATGCGCCCGCCAGTACGTTCAATATTTATCTAAGCGCGGTATGTTTGAAGAAATTGATTAAAGGCAATAGGCAAGAGTAAAGAGGCAGTAGGGATAAGTTATTTTCCTGCCGCCTTTTTTATTTTGTATCAACTTTATTTAGCAGAAATAATTTCAATTTCACAAAGTGCGCCGAGCGGTAAATCTTTCACTGCTACGCAACTTCGCGCCGGTTTACTTACAAAATATTTTTCATAAACTGCATTGAACTTTTTAAAATCAGCAATATCCGCCAAAAAGCAGGTAGTTTTTACAACATTTGAAAAATCCATTCCGGCGGCTGATAAAATTTCTCCAATATTTTTACAGCATTGCTCCGCTTGTCCTTCAATATCTGAAGAAACGATTTCTCCAACTTCCGGCACAATGGCAATTTGTCCTGAGGCGTAAAGAAAACCGTTAATTTCAACAGCTTGACTGTAGGGACCGACTGCCGCAGGGGCTTTTTTAGTTTCAATAATTTTCATTCTGCATTTTCCTTTCAATAATTTTTTTTTATTTTACTTGCAATTTATTTTTTTAGGCGTATAATAACGCCCGTTGCATTTTAACTGAAATGTTTATGAAATTCAACTTTGACAAAAAATTTTTTTAGTAAAAATTTTGGCGTGTTGACGCGGAATTTTTGAGGAAAATTTTTAAAATTTTTTCTTTTTCAGGACAATTTCATTAATATGCAATATAATAGGCATCGTTAAAAGTTAGTGTTTTTTTTAGAGAGGGGGAAGGCTGCTCCGAGGCAGCGAGACGGCTTTTTATTTGCCGACAAGCTCGGGACGCTTTTTGGGCGTTAGGCAGCGGAATGATGAAGCGTAATATTTTGAAAAAGTTGGGATTAAGCAAAAAATGGGGATTAGGCTTAATGCTGGCAGGAATTGCGGCACTCAACGTCGGTTTCACAAGTCAAAATGATGCTATTGAGGCGGCGGAGGTTGCACAAGTCAAGGAGGTGGACATCTTGCCCACTACACCTGCAAGCGTGGCAGATTTTTCCTCTTTGAATGATACAAAAATTGAAATTAATAATGAAAATATAAATACTGAAACAGTAAATCTTGCCGAAGATATGTCGATTGAAGAAAATATCGTTGAAAAATCTTACGGCTATGACGGCGATTATATAGCGGTTTATGATATGGAGGCTACAGCATATTTGCCGACTGATGGCGATGGTTATGGAATTACTGCAACCGGTATCCCGGCAACTTATGGCGTTGCTGCAGTTGATCCTTATGTTATCCCGCTCGGCAGCCGCCTTTACATTCCCGGTTATGGTGAGGCTATAGCGGCTGATACCGGCGGCGCAATTTATGGAAACAGAATTGATCTTTGTATGGAAAGTTATTCTGAATGTATGAATTTTGGACGCCGTTACGTTACTGTTTATGTTTTAAGATAAAATTTTTTTATTGAAATATAAAAAGGAACTGTCGAACTTCGAATTGACGTTTGGCAGTTTTTTTAGTTTCAAAAATAATTTTTAGTGGAATTTTAACTTTCTCCACGTGTTAGCCGTTATGTTACTGTTTATATTTTGAGATAAAAATTTTTCGCTAGAATTTGTTTACAAATTTTTAAAATTTAACAAGTCGGCATTTTAAAACGAAGTGCGGCGGGCGTCTAACGCGCCTTCTAATCTTTCATTTGTTAACATACTTTAAAATAGAAAAGGAACTGTCGAACGTCGAATTGACGCGCGGCAGTTTTTTAGTTTCAAAAATAATTTTTAGTGGAATTTTTCCTGTTAATTTTTTGCAAAAGTATTTTAGTGTGTGCTACAATGTAAAAAATTTTTAGTGAGGAGTGTATTTTATGCAATGCCAAAGATGCGGCAAAGAACTTGGAGATTTTAAGCATTGTAATTTTTGCGGCTACGATAATCAAGAAGGCAACGTCCGAGAAATGACCAGCATTGAAAAAAATTTTTATAACGGCGTTACCATTGATACCGGCGATAATGAAGAACAAAATTCCGGCGGCTCCAATTCTTACAGCAATAAAAATAATTACAGATTTTCGCGCAGGACAATTTATATTTCTGAAGAATCCGGCTTTTTTTCAAGGATTGTTGAGAAATTATTCAAAGGTTTGCTTAATAACAGCCGCCTTGCCAAAATTGCCGTAACTTTGATTGTGGTTGCACTTTCTTTGCTGATGTTTTTTGTTGCGTTGCCAATTTTGTTTGTACTTTTGGCGATAGGTATTGCGCTTTTTGTGTTTTCAAAATTGGGAAGGTGATTTAGCTGAATAATCCTATTGCAATTTTTTTATGTTTGGCAGTAGTTTTAGGAATAGTCTTTTTCGGTGAAGATGACAGCGTTAGAATTTTGTTTGCCTTTCTGCCAATATTTGCACTCTTTATGGCGTTGGTTTACTCAAAAATTCAATCTGAAATAAAATTTTTATTTCTGGTACTTCGGAACATTTTAAAAATACCGGGCAAGCAAAGATTAAATTCCGCGCCGGACAATCATAGCGCAGTATTTTTAAAATCATATGGCGGACACGTGATTAAGCTGTTATTGTTGATAATAATTTTGGCGTTTGTATCGTACAAATTAACGCTTTTAATTTCGTCAATAGTGTTAATGCATTCAGATGAAAAAAGCAAAATTTTGGGAGCGTTATTTTTATCCGGTACTTTGTACGCGCTTGCATTCTTTTTACTGTATAAAAATCTTGAAAAAGCTTTTCTCAACAAAATTAAACCGGCAGGAGGATTTATATTATTGGGCGCAACCCTTGTTTATGGTATGTCCTTTAGTTACGGTATGGAAATTTTTTTATTTATTGTGGCAGTGGAATTTTATACATTCGATTGGATTAACGAAAAAATTCAGAGCAGGTGATATTTTTGAAGGCGGTTATACTTTCCAGCGGCGGGCTTGACTCCACAACTTGTCTTGCTATTGCCGTTGATAAAATCGGTAAAAAAAATGTTTCTACAGTTTCAATTTTTTATGGGCAACGTAACGCCCGTGAATTGTCCAGTGCGCGGGCAGTTGCTGAATATTACGGCGTTGAACATTACGAATTTGACGCGGCAGAAATTATGAAAAATTCCAATTCCGCGCTTTTAAATTCTTCCACAAAAAGTTTGGAACATTCTACTTACGCCGAACAAATTAAAAAAAATTCCCGCGTTGCAACTTACGTACCTTTCAGAAATGGTTTAATGCTTGCAATGGCGGCTAGTTTTGCTGACAGTCTTTATAATGGGGCTGAAGTTGAAATTTATATTGGAGTTCATCAAGATGATTCTGCTGTTAATGCTTATCCTGACTGTCGCGCAGATTTTATCAAGGCGATTAATGACGCTGTAGAAATTGGAACTTACGGAAAAATTAAAATTGTTGCGCCGTTTTTGGGCAAAACTAAGGCTGACGTTGTTAAAATTGGTACAGATTTGGCGGTTCCATACGAATTAACCTGGAGTTGTTATGAGCGCGGCGATATACCTTGCGGGCGTTGTGCAACTTGCCTTGACAGGGCTAAGGCGTTTGCTGAAAATGGTATTGCCGACCCTGCGTTAAAATCTTTCGGCAAAATACTTTAAAATTTTTCTAAAATTTGTTTACAAATGATGCACCAAATTTTTTGAAAAAAGAAATGCCGACTTGTTAAATCTTAAAACTTTAAAAAAAATCCTAAGAATTTTTAACAAATTGAAAATGATACTAAAAAGCTGACTCATTCTCAAAAAATTTTTTTGGAAGTAGATTTTTAAATTTTTCCGAATTTTTGCAGGAAATATTTTTTTTTATTGGAAATTATTAGGTACCGTATCAAGCACGGGTATCTATTTTTTTGAGGAGGGTGTTTTTAGTGAATTTAAATTTAAAGCAACAATTTACTTTTTTGGCTGTGGTTGCCGGTATTCTGGTTGCTATTGTCTCATTCGCAGGCTACAGCATTTCAGAAAGAAATTTATCAGAAACGATTGAACAAGAAATGGATGCAGTAGTTGCCGGCGAAGGAAAAGCTTTGAACGGCTGGCTTATGGAAAAAGGCTCTGCGTCAGAATACCTCGCCGTTATTTTGGGCAATTTGGGCGATATTAACAAAATGAAAAACCCTGAACTTTTTTCACTTACAACCAATGACCCCGACCTTTTGGAAGCCACTATTGGACTTCAAGACAAATATTTTTACGGCTACAAAGCGGGCGATTTTACCGGCAAGATTGATCCTACCGGCAGAGACTGGTATAAA
>CALGGV010000029.1 GCA_937915725.1 uncultured Selenomonadales bacterium | reverse complement strand
AATAAAATTTTTAAACGCGCTAATTTTGGGCGTGTTTTTTTTGACTAAGTGCTTATTCTTAAAAATTCAAGAGAGGCGGCTTGTCGTGGAAATTTCAGCCCATTTTGGCGGCTTTAAAATGTTGAAATAAAATTTTTAAACGCGCTAATTTTGGGCGTGTTTTTTTTGACTAAGTGCTTATTCTTAAAAATTCAAGAGAGGCGGCTTGTCGTGGAAATTTCAGCCCATTTTGGCGGCTTTAAAATGTTGACATAAAATTTTTCAACACGCCTTAGCCCCTAATCCTTAGTCCTTAGCCCCTAATCCCTAGCCCCTAAAAATATTGACAGAGAAAATTTTTTATGATATTCTACAACCCGTTGATTTACGGCGTGTTATTTTGCGCACGAAATTAACTTTTTCCACCGCTCGACTAAGGTTCAAAATTCGGAAAATTCCGGTGCCGAAATCGGCGAGTTCATCTTTTTTTGGAGGTGTTTAGTTAAAATGTATGCTATTATTAAAACCGGCGGCAAACAGTACAAAGTTTCTGAAGGCGACGAAATTATTATTGAAAAACTCGAAGTTGAGGAAAATTCTTCTGTAACCTTTGAAGAAGTTTTGGGAATTTTTGACGGCGAAAATATTAAAGTTGGTAAACCTGTCATCGAAGGCGCAAAAGTTACCGCTACTGTTGTTAAAAACGGCAAAGGTCCAAAAATTCGTATTTTCAAATACAAACATAAAACCAATTATCGCCGTCGCGCAGGGCATCGCCAGCCGTTTACAAAAGTTAAAATCGAAAAAATCGAGGGCTAATCAATGATTAACGCGGAGATTTACAAGCAGGAAGACGGCAAAATTACCGGCTTTTTAATCGACGGACACGCAAATACCGCGCCGCACGGGCAAGATATTTTTTGCGCCGGAGTTTCAACTATTACTCAATCTGCGTATCTTTGCATTGTTCAGCATTTGAAACGCAAAATTGAAGGCGATTCTGCAAGCGGCAGATTAATGTTAAAATTAAAAACGCCGCCCGACGATTTAACTGAGGCGGTTTTTCAAACAATGTTAATCGGTCTGCATGAAATTGAAAAATTAGCTCCGCAAGCTCTGAAAGTTATTGAATAGAGGTGAATTTTAATGTTGCAATTTGATTTACAACTTTTCGCACATAAAAAGGGCGTTAGCTCCACTCGTAACGGGCGTGACAGCGAGTCTAAAAGATTGGGTGTCAAAGAACAAGCAGGTACTGTTGTTACTGCAGGAAGTATTTTAGTTCGTCAGCGCGGTACTCATTTTCATCCCGGCTTGAATGTTGGACGCGGCAACGACGATACACTTTTTGCTAAAATCGATGGCAAAGTTGCATTTGAACGCAAAGGCAAATATCAACGCAAAATCAGCGTTTACGCAGTCGAAAAACCGGCTGAAGTTTCACTCGCAAAATAATTTAATAATATTTTTCAAAAATAAAAACCCGCTTTTTGTGGCGGGTTTATTTTTTTTTACTTTGTCGCGCAGATTTTATTTTTTGGCGAATGTTAAGAAAGTTTTGTTATTCTGTTCAAGTGCAGTAAAATTAATTTGCTCAATATTTGTAACAGAAAATTTTTGTTCAGTAATGGAGGAAAGTTGCGTGTCCTCTGAAATAAAATTGTTGTCTTCAAATAAATCTAAAGTTTTTGAATAAGTTTTTAGTTCGTCGCGCAGATTTTATTTCTTTGCGAAAGTCAAGAAAGTTTTGTTATTCTGTTCAAGTGCAGTAAAATTAATTGGCTCAATATTTGTAACAGAAAATTTTTGTTCAGTGATTGAGGAAAGTTGAGTGTCATCAGAAATAAAATTGTTGTCTTCAAATAAATCTAAAGTTTTTGAATAAGTCTGAGTAGTAGTTTTATTGCTTGAATCCGTGACAGTAATTTTTTTGCCCTTGCCATTCTTGACAGTTAAAGTACCACTGCCAATAGTGAAGATAACATTTTGACCGCTGTAACTGGTTTTTGAAATTTTGCCACTTGAAATTTTTATAGTATCCTGCCCTGCTGCGTAGTCCGTGATAACGTCTTTGCCGCCGCTATAAATAAAAGTATCGTTACCTGCGCCGCCTGTGAAAGTGTCATTACCCGCGCCGCCGTATAAGCTGTCGTTTCCGGCATCGCCCAAAAGTTTATCGTTGCCCGCTTCTCCGAAAATTGAATCATTGCCCGCGCCGCCATAAACTGTATCATTACCGGCACCGGCTGAAATTGTATCTGCCGCCTTGCCGCCTTTGATTGAATTAGCCTTTGAATCTCCGACAATATTTACAGATTTTGAAAGTGCAGAGGCGTTTACTTTTGTTGCATTGGAATAATTTGCCAAGTCAATTTTGTTGCCGGTAAAATTGCTTGACGCGGTTAAAAGCGAACTGCTGATTGAAAGACCTGTAGGCAAAGTTGAAGTTGAACTTCCGCCGCTACTGCCGCTGCCCAAAGTGCCGTTAATTTTAACTGCAATATTTGCCGCGTTTTTGAGTAAGATTGTGCCGCTGCCGACATTTACTTTTAAATCACTTCCGCTTTTTACGGTTGTATATTTCGCGCCGCTTATTTGCAAAGTGTCGCTTGCCTTGATGCCGTAAACAGTATCGTTGCCGTCGCCTGAAGCATATTGAATAACGTTATTGTTGCTGCCGGAAGTAATTGAAATATAGTCATTTCCGGCACCGCCTGTCAAAGTAGAATTTCCACTGATTAAAGTTGTATATGTTCCACCGGAAATTTGTACTGCGCCGCTATTGTAAATAGTATCATTACCTGCACCGCCATTTACAACCACGTACTTCCCCATATTAGTAATTTTATCATTGCCCGCGTCGCCATTAATTGTTACATAATCGCCATCGCTCCAATTAATGATACTGTCATTATCTGCGCCGCCATTGATTGTGACATTTTCGCAACTGTTGTCTATGGTATCGTTACCTGCTCCACCATCAATAAAGGAATGGTTTCCATCATAACTTGTTCCGTAACTATTAGAGCCGCTATTATCAATATAATCTGCACCTGCGCCACCATAAATTGTAGAATAAGCAGCACTGTTTATAATTCGGTCGTTACCATTATCGCCGTTTATCAAAACTTTTGAATTAAAGTGGCTGTCAATACTGTCATTTCCGGCATTGCCATTGATTGTCACGTTGGACCCTCTATTAAAAATGCTGTCTGCGTTGCCTGTACCGTTTATAACTGTATTGTTTGCAGAATTGCTGATTAATGTGGATTGCGCGGCGGGTTGAGTAGGTTGAACAGTGGAGCCGCCGCTACTGCCTCCGATAACGCTTGAAATGACACTGCCGCTGCCGGTTTTAATTTTTAAAGTTTTACCTTTGGCGTCCTTCAGAGTGATATTGCCGCTGCCGATTGTCAAAATAACGTCCGAACCGCTGACAGTAGATTTTGAAATACTGCCGCTTGTTATGTGCAGTGTATCGTTTGTGCCGAACCCGGCAACAGTATCGTTGCCGTCACCGCTTGCATATTGGTAAAGCGCACTGCCGCTGTAAAGTATAACTTCATCATTGCCCGCGCCGCCGTTTATCGTAACTTTGCCGGTTGTTGCGTTAATTGTATCGTTACCTGCGCCGCCATTGATTGTTACGTTTGTTGCAAGATTGAAAATATAATCGTCGCCCGCGTTGCCATTAAGCGTGGAAGTTTTGCCGGTGTTGAAAATTGTATCTGCGCCGTTTCCGCCTGCAACTAAAGAATTTGACTTAGTATTGAAAATATATTCTGAAGTAACTGTCGGTTGAATAGTTACGCCGCCGCCGTTCACAATGTTTAAAGTTTTGCCCGCCGCACCGTCCAGAGTAATTTTGCCACTGCTAACATTTACAATAACATTGTTGCCACTTGTGATTGTCGAATAACTGCCGGAAATTTTTAGCGTGTCATCTTCATCAAAACCATAAATAATATCGTTACCATCCCCGCTTGCATAATTGATAACTGCAGAAACATTATCTCTAGAATAATATTTTTCTAAACGTATTATATCGTTGCCCGTGCCGCCTTCAATAGTAATATTACTCATATTGCCTTCAGCTTTAATTGAATCATCGCCATCGCCGCCAATAACTAAGCCGTTAGTATTATCACGAGCGTGAAGAGTATCTTTACCATTGCTACCAATTAATGAAGAATCCTTACCCCTATTGTAAATATAATCGGCTCCTTCTTCACCGCTAATGTAAGCATAATCTCCATTACTATCGATAATGTCATTGCCGAGACCACCAGCGATAGTAGCATTTGAGCCGGAATTACCTATATTGTCGTTGCCTGTACCACCGTTAATTGAATTGTTACTTCCACCATAAACAGAAACTCGATCGTTATCTTCATCGCCATTTACTACGCCGTTACTTCCATTTAACGATATTAAATCATTACCTGCGCCGCCGCTGATTGAAACATTATTAGTACTTTGGTATGAATAATAACCTTCACTTTTAATACTGTCTGCGCCGTCACCACCAATAATCGTTACGTTGTTATTGTTTCGATTGTAAACTGTATCGTTGCCACCATAACCATAAACAATTTTACCAGAGCCGCTGACAGAAATATTATCGTGTCCTTCAGTGCCTCTGATAGTTTCAACAAATCGCTGAATATCAAATTTCAACTTGCTCATAATAAATCACTCCTCAGCTAAAAAAACAATCTTCTAATTGAAAATTATTATACCCCCCCCCGTGAAATTTTCCTGAAAAAATTCATTTCTAATGAAATTCTAATAATAAAAAAAGACCCGCCATTTTTGACGAGTCCCAAAAAATTTCAAAATATTTTACGCGGTAAGAGTGCCTTTTTCCTTGACGAAATTAATTAAGCCGCCCGCCTGCGCGATGCCCTGTACAAAAGTTGGGAGCGGGTGCGCCTTGTAAGTTTCGCCGGTTGTAAGATTTTCAATCGTGCCTGTATCAGTGTCAATTTTCAAAATGTCATTGGCAGAAATTTTTTCAACTTCATTTCCAATTTCCAACAGCGGCAAGCCAATATTAATTCCGTTACGATAAAAAATTCTTGCAAAACTAGCCGCAATTACAACGGGAACGCCGCTTGCTTTAATTGCAACGGGAGCATGTTCACGGCTGGAGCCGCAACCAAAATTTTTGCCGCCAACCATTATATCGCCCGCCTTGACATTCGCCGCAAAAGTTTCGTCAATGTCAACCATACAATGTTTCGCCAATTCAGCCGGATCAAATGTATTTAAATAGCGCGCCGGAATTATAACATCAGTATCGATATTGTCGCCGTAACGCCAAACTTTTCCTTCAATCTGCATTGAAAAACTTCCTTTCAGTCGATTTTTAGGGATTAGTAAAAAACTAGTCTCTAGCCCTTAGCCCCTAATCCTTAGCCCTTAATTTCGTCAGGAGTAGCAATTTTACCCAAAATAGCAGACGCCGCCGCCACATGCGGTCCCGCCAAATAAACTTCACTTTCAACATGCCCCATACGTCCTCTAAAGTTCCTGTTGGTGGTGGAAACGCAACGTTCACCCGCCGCCAAAATTCCCATATAGCCGCCTAAACACGGTCCGCAAGTTGGACAGCTTACAACGCAGCCCGCGTCAATGAAAATATCTATCCAATGACAATTAATTGCCTCTTTGTAAATTTCTTGACTGCCGGGAATAATTATGCAGCGTACGTCCGGATGAACTTTGCGCCCTTTCAAAATTCCCGCCGCAATATTTAAATCTTCAAGGCGTCCGTTCGTACAGGAACCAATTACAACTTGATTAATTTTAATTTCGCCGAGTTCGTCAACAGGTTTAACATTTTCCGGCAAATGTGGCAACGCTACAACCGGTTTTAATTCGCTAAGATTAATTTCGACAGTTTGACAATATTTGGCGTCTTCATCGGCGTTTGTCGGAAAATATTCATAATCGACGCGGCAACCTACATAAAATTTGGTAATTTCGTCAAAGGGGAAAATTCCAGCCTTGCCGCCCGCCTCAATCGCCATATTTGAAATAGTTAATCTATCTGTCATTGTTAATTCTTTGACGCCTTCGCCGCTAAATTCCAGCGATTTATAAAGTGCGCCGTCAACGCCAATTTTTCCAATCAAAGTTAAAATAACGTCCTTACCGCTGATATTTTTCGGCTTTTTGCCGGTAATTTTTACATTGATAGCCTCCGGAACTTTAAACCACGCCTTGCCGGTTGCAAGTCCAACGGCTAAATCTGTTGTACCTACACCCGTTGAAAAAGCATTAACCGCGCCGTAAGTGCAGGTGTGAGAATCTGCGCCAATGATTAACATACCGGGCGCAACAATTCCAAATTCCGGCAAAATTACGTGTTCAATACCTACGCGCCCCGCCTCGTAGTAATGCTTGATTTTATTTTTCTTTGCAAAGTCCCGCATAATTTTTGCAAGTTCGGAACTTTTAATATCTTTCGCCGGTTGAAAGTGGTCGGGAATTAAAGCAATTTTGTCAGGATTAAAGACCGGCTTACCAATTTTTTCAAATTCCTTGATTGAAGGCGGACCTGTAACATCATTTGCCATAACTAAATCTAAATCGCAAATGACAAGTTGCCCCGCCTCGACGGATTCTAAGCCCGCGTGTCGCGCAATTATTTTTTCACTTATCGTCATTGCCATTTTATCACTCTCCTAAGTATTTTTTCTGTATTTCTTTGAAAACAGTATCAGGCGTTTGTAAATCTAAATTTACGCGCCAATTTAATTTATTAAAAAAATTGCCTTTCAAAATTTTATCATAAGGATACTTAGCGTAAAAATCATTCAAATGAAAAACCAAAGTATTAGTTTCAGTGTTGTTAATTGGCACGTCGTCCAAAAATTTTTTAACTACGGGGATATTATCGTACGCAATATCCATCATAAAATCCATAATCACATAATCAATAACTTCATCAAATTCCCGCCAGTATTGCTCATAAAATTCTTTCATAAAAGCAAGAAGTGGATTATGCAAAATCGCCGCGCCTTGCAGAAAAGTTGCCCATCTTGCATAAGAAGGATTTGTTACATATATTGAAGGGATTTTTTGGGATTTATCATTATAAAATTTTTGTGTGTAGTAAGGCATTTTCCAAAAATTTTTGTGATTTTCCAGTGGCTCAGTTACTAACATTGTAGCGTCAAGCCACAAACCTCCATATTTCTCTAACAAATTGACACGAATTATATCTGAAAAATGCGTTCGAGATATTTTGCCTTCAGAAAATTTTTTCAGTATGTGTTCAGGCAATTTTACATAATCAGAATAATTTTTTTCGTCAATGAAACAGATTTTATATTTTCCGGCGTGCATTTTCAAACTATTGTAACAGCAACGTACAATTTGCGGAAGATTTTCTTCGCCTTGAAACCAACAATACCAAATTTTATAATCTTTCGGCAAGACTTTTGGACAATTTTTATCATTGACTGTGAAAGTTGAAAATTTTTTTATTAAATCGGAGTATTTATTTTGCAAGAAATTTTTAATCTGATAATTGCGGCGAACTTGCGCACGTACTGATAAATTTGAAACTGTCAAGTTATTAAATTTTGCGAATATCTCAAAATCCTCGCGCAGATTTTTAGACCACAAATTTTGATTCGCCAAAGATTGAAATTCTTGAATTTTGCCAAGTAAAAGAAAAGCCAATGCAAAATATTGACGCCTTACCGGATTAAATTCACGTGCAAGAATTTGATTAAGTTGTGAACAAACATTTTCAATCTGTCCGGGCGGCGCGTTTAAATATTGAACGGCTCCCGCAAATTTCCAATACAGGCTGTACCAATCCTGCAAATGCAATTCAGAAATTTTTTCCGGCGGAAAATTAATTAAACGTTCAATAATTTTTATGCGTTGTGTCGGCAAATCTTCTTGTAATTCTTTCATAATTTCCTGCGCAAAAAAATTTACTTCTGGGATAATTTTTTCAGCCAAAATAAGCCCTCCCTTCAAAAATATAACGCGCTACTTTATGGCAATTTGAATTATAGAAGAGATTATAATCTTTTGCAAGTTTCAATGGCAGAGATTAGGCTTGAAAATATTCTCTCAAAACTTTGTTAATAAGTAATTGCCAAAAATTCTAAGTATTGTTAATTAAATTTTTTTGTGATAAAATACGCGCGCTAAAAATTTTGGCAAATTGAAAGGAGTAATTTTTTTTGGAATACCTTAAAAATTTAGATTGGTTAGCATTGGCAGACAAATTGGTAATGCCGATATGTATTTTGGTAATTTCATTGTTCGTGGGAATTTTTTTGAATGGCAAATTGCAGGATAAACTTGCAGAGCGCGTTCAAAATGACGATGAATCCAGAGTCAAAGATATTTTCTTTCACGCACTGCGTGGCTTGCCAATTTCAATGTGTTTGATAATAGGCTTGTATTGGATTGTAAATACTTCAAGTTATTTACCTGAAGGACTTGTGAGAATTTTTTCCTACTTGCTTTTTGCAGTGGTAGTTATAACTTTAACGCGGGTTGTTGAAAGAACTTTATCCGGTTTTATAAGTTGGAAACTGGAGGCAAGCGGCGCAACTGCAAGTTCAAGTTTATTGCATACAATTTTTAAAACTTTAATTTACGCCTCAAGCGTGCTGATAATTTTAGACGAATTTAACATTTCAATCGCTCCTATTATCACTGCACTGGGTGTTGGTGGTATGGCGGTTGCTTTCGGTGTTCAAGAAACTGTTGCAAATATTTTTTCCGGATTACATTTAATTGTAACAAAACAAGTTCAACTTAATGACTTTATCAAACTTTCTTCCGGCGAAGAAGGGCGAGTTACTGATATAAATCTTCGTTTCACTACAATAACTCCTGCGGCGGACGGCAGTACCATTGTTATACCAAATAAAAATATTGCCGGCGCGGTTATTACAAATTTTTCGCGTCCGCGTGATGATGTCGGTATTGTCATTCCAATAGGCGTAGGTTACGAAAGTGATTTAGATTTAGTGGAGCGCGTAACTTTGGAAGTTGCAAAAGATGTTCAGAGGCGTTTCGACGAATACGACCCCAATGATCCGGAAAGTAAACTTCATCCGGCTGTACTTTATCAAGAATTCGGCGAATCCTCAATTAATTTTTGGGCAGTCTTGCACGCCAGCGTTTACACAAAACAACTTAAAATCAAACACGAATTTATTAAAGAAATTACGCGCCGTTATCGTGAAGAAGGAATTAATATCCCGTTCCCAATTCGTACAATTTTAATGCCGGAAGAAAATATTGAAAAAGTTTCAATTACCAAAAAGAAAGGTTGATGCCTATGCTGATTGACGGCGTAGAAGTTACGGCTGTAGGATTGGAAAATTTCACAGCGCAAGAGGCGAAAAATTACGTAGACTACGTCCGCGGACAAATTACAACGCCTTTAAAAAGTATCAAAGTAAAAATGTGCGATGATGGTAAGGTTGACGTTTCATATTTTGCAAAAGGTGAAAAATTTGAACGTATCAGACGTATAACGGGTTGCCGCTAGGATAGCCCTAAAAGTGGTACTGAGGCTATAAGCCGCTATATACGCCGGACTTCGTCAGAAGTCATAAGTAAAAAAATAGCGTTATATGGTTCGGGGGAGTTCAGAAATGAATAATCGCGAGTTTCGTAAAATACCATCATTAAAATTTTTGTACGAAGTTTCAGAGGACGGGCGAATTTTCCGCAACGTAAAATCTAAAAAGCAAAATAAAATTATCGTTGACTATCATCATTCGCCCGCCTGTTACTGTTTCACTTTTATTTGTCGCGAAGGTAAAGTACAGCGAATACCAATAGCGCGTGTAGTTGCTGAATGTTGGTTAGGCGAAAAGCCGGAAGGTTATGAAATTGACCATAAAGACCGCAATTCTTTAAACAATCATTATACAAATTTGCGGTATGTCACAAAAAGTCAGCAAATGATTAGCAAGGTCGGAAAAGCTAATTTGGCAAATTATGTTCAAACGATTATGAAACCTGTTAAATTGATAAAAAACGGTGTTGAAAAAGAATTTGAATCGCAGACAGCCGCCGCCCGTTATCTTGCCGTTGAATTTGATAAAACAGTTGAACATATTCGTACAAAATTAAAAAAACGCCGTAAAAATATTTATGGCTATGATGTTATTTATCGGAATGTAGAGACTGCATGTACCCGCTCTATGGAGCAAGGAACAGTCCAATAGTATCTTGTCGGCACAACAGATCGCTGGAACGATTCAAAACAATCTGAAGAACATGAGCGCGTTAAACATAATGTGCTTGCTTAAAACAAAAAATTTATCCCGTGCAAAAAAACACGGGATTTTTTAATTTAAATAAATTCCGGCGAATAAAAAAATTATCAGCACTAAAACTTCAGCCAAAAATTCAACCGCGCCGTAAATATCGCCCGTCAAGCCGCCCAGTTTCAACATTACATATTTTCCAAAATACAGAGCAAAAATTATCGCCGCGCACAATGAAACTATCGCAGTAAAAAAAATTTCAACTTCAAAAAAAATCAGCGGCGATAATAAAAAAATTGTTTCAAGCAACGCTACAAAAAAAGTTTTTAGCGTGGCGTACTTTGAAAAAGCTTTACCAATTCCTTCCGGTCTTGCGTAGGGGAAAATTGAAATTGCTAAAACCATTGCAAGCCGTCCAATTATTGGCGCAGAGTAAACCGCTATACAAAGTAACATTGGTAAAATTTTTGCAAGTTCAGCTATTGCCGAAATTTCCAATGCCGCAACAATTACTAGACTTACAACGCCGAATGCGCCTGCGCGAGAATCTTTCATTATTTCCAACATTTTATCTTTTTCACGACCGGAAAATAAACCGTCCGCCGAATCCATTAACCCGTCACAGTGAATCCCGCCGGTTAAAACTACCGACAAAAAAAATCCGAGTGCTCCCGTAAAAATTGAAAGTTCGCCGTTAGTTACATAAATAAAAATAAAAAGCGGCACGGCGTAACAAATACCGAGTACCGCGCCGACTGCCGGAAAAAATTTTACAGATTTCCCAAAACTTTCTTCAGTCCAAATAGTTTGCTTAACTATTGAAATTCGTGTCAAAAATTGCAATCCTACAAAAAATTCGTTCATTTCTTTAATTTCTCTTTTTCTTCTAAATCTTTTTGAAAATCTTTCATACCAAACGCACTTTTGTTGTCTTTAATCCAATTTTGCATCCATTCGTCCATTAACATTCTTGCAAGGCGAATAATTTCTTCAGGGTGATTGTAAAGATATTTTCCCATTACGATAAATTTTTTGCCCAAAACTCTGCCCAAAATTTCACTGCCGGTTGAAATTGCCATTCGTACTACAACTACCAAGATGATTGAAACTTTGAACCCTAAAACTGTAATTGCAATTCCGCCGAAGAAAGGCAGTAGAAAAATCATAGCCATTTTTATTACGAAGAAAGAAAAAGCCACGCCTACCGCGCCTTTACCGATTCTCAAAAGTAACGGTCCTTTTTGATGAAGGAACGCCCAAATTTCTTTTGCCGCCCATCTTGGGTGACGCACGGCTTTACAGAAAAATAATCCTGCGCGACGCCCGTAATATTGGAAAAATTCGCCGACTTTCTGTAGCAATTTATTTATATCTGTTGGAATTGTTGTAACTGTTGCCATAATCGCTTGAGGGCTGAACTCGACAACCGCGCCGCGCATTGTGGTTAGTGCGCTGCCAAGTGCTGTTGGGGCTTTTCCTACAACGCCCGCCACTGATTCAGGAATTGGCAAGGCAGGAATAAAAGCCGCCACGACGTACAAAGTAATTGCCAAAACACGCCCAACAATCATTGCCAGAAAATATTTTATGACTGCGCGCGGGTTGCGGCGGAATGCTTGCGGGAAACGCTGAATTCTTTTGGGGAGTTTTTTTATCAATGACTGAAAAAATTTATCGCCTGCGCTCGGGAAATGTTCAATACTTACATCCGGCGGAAATTCAAATTGATTTTTATTTTCTTCTTCAAGTCTGTGAGTCATATGAATCATTCTTGCAAACGCGTCTGAAATTGCGGTTTCTCCGGCTTTTTGCAGGCGTTCACGTTCAGAATCAAAAGAGCGCGTTTGTTCCATCATTGCGGCGAATTGCTCCGCCCATTCTTTCTGTTTTGCGTCGTTCTCCACCTTTCGTGTAACGTCCATCATTTGCATAAATTGACTCGCCAACTTTCGTTGATTGTTATCTTGCTCATCTTTTTTTGTAACGATTAACATTTTTTGAAGTCGCCGCGCCATTTCCAACTGTTTATCTTCTTGCTCGCTCATAAGCCGTCACCTCCCGCGCTGTAGATTTTTTCTTTTAGTTTAATAAACTTGCCGCGCTCTGTCAATTTTATTTTGGAGGCTGGAATGAAAAATTTTATTGTTACAACCGCACGAAAACCTAAAAATGATTCTGAAATTTTGGCTGAAACTTTTGCTAAAAATTTAAATTTAAAACTTGTACCTCGCGCAGATTTTCCCCTTGACACTTTGAAAAAAATTTACAACGTTGAAAATATTTTGTTAATCAGAAATAATTTTCCGGTAATTGTTACCAACGAAGGCGAAATATTTTTTCACCCAAATACAGCGCACTTGAGGATAAAAAATTTGCGGCAAGGCTTAGGCGACAGGTTAATTGACGCGGCTAAAATTCAAGCCGGCGATAAAATTTTAGATTGTACTTTGGGGCTCGGCAGTGATTCAATCGTTGAAAGTTTTGCAGTTGGAATTGAAGGCAAAGTTACCGCGCTTGAAATTAATCCCGTGCTTGCCGAAGTTGTTCGTTACGGTATGAAAAATTTTTCTGACGATACGCCGCCCGTAATTGAGGCAATGCGCCGTGTCGAAATTGTTGCTGTTGATTATTTTGACTACCTAAAAAATTGCGCCGAAAATTCTTTTGACGTGGTTTATTTCGACCCAATGTTCAGGCACGCAATTACAAAAAGTTCAGGGATAAATCCTATTCGCCCGCTTGCCGATAATCGCGCCCTTGAAATTGATTCGGTACGTGAAGCTTGCAGAGTAGCGCGGCGTTGCGTCGTTATGAAGGAAAATTCGCGCAGTACAGAATTTGCGCGGCTCGGCTTTAAAATTGCTGACGGCGGAAAATATAGCTCAATTTCTTTTGGTGTTATTGACAATTAAAATTTTAAAATATTTTAAAATTAGCCGCTAAATTTTTTTTCGATATAATTGTAAAAGTTTTTGAAGGCGGCTTGTCGTTGAAATTTTCCGCCCAAAAAATCGATTTCTGAAATACTTGGACTAGAAATAATTATAAAAATTTTAAGCGTTTGCTTGAGACAGAATTTTTTTTAAAATTTTAAAGTTGCAAACTGCGCAAACTTTGATATAAAATTAGCCGCCAAATAATTGGTCATAAGCAGTGAGAAAGGCGGCTTGTCGTGGATATTTTCCGCCAAAAAATCGA
>CALGGV010000028.1 GCA_937915725.1 uncultured Selenomonadales bacterium | reverse complement strand
CCTTCGCCCGTACCTACGAAAATTTTTTTACCAACAATTTTAATTTCGCCCGCTGTAATTTTTTCAGTATCAGAAATTTTTGTACGCCAAATTTTAAATTTTTCATCGTCAAAAGTTGTGAACGCGCCGCCGTATAAACCGCGTACCAAATTATGAATCCCTCGCGCAGATTTATTCCAGTCAATTTTGCCCGTGTCTTTTTTCAACATTGGCGCGTAATTTGACAGTGAATCATCTTGCTTGACGGGCTGAATTGTTTCAAGATTTTTTATTGTTTCAAGCAGTAAATTTGCCCCCGCCTTACAAAGTTTTTCGCGCAGTTCCGGCAAAATCATTTCTTCAGAAATTTGTACTTCAGATTTTAAAAGCATATCGCCTGTATCAAGTCCCGCGTCCATTTTCATTGTTGTTACACCGGTTAAAGTTTCGCCGTTGATTAGGCACCATTCAATAGGAGCCGCGCCGCGATATTTCGGCAATAGTGAGGCGTGCACATTGATACAGCCGAATTTCGGCAAGTCTAAAATTTCCTGCGATAAAATTTGTCCGAACGCTACAACTACAATTAAATCTGCGCGAAATTTTTTTAATTCGGCTACAACTTCAGGCAATTTAATTTTTTGCGGCTGAAATACCGGCAAATTATTTTCAGTAGCGAAAATTTTTACCGGCGAAGGCAACAATTTTTGTCCGCGCCCTTTTGGTCTGTCCGGTTGAGTTACTACACAAACTATTTCTTGAGTTTCATACAAAATTTTTAAACTCGGCACGGCAAATTCAGGCGTCCCCATAAATATTACGCGCATTTTATTTTACCTGCCCCTCACGTTGCGGCTTGCCTTTCTGAATATTTTTTGCAATGTCAATAAAAAGTCTGCCGTTCAAATGGTCAACTTCATGCTGAATGCAACGCGCCAAAAGTCCTTCAGCCTCAATTTCTTTTTCTTTGTGATAACGGGTTGTAAATTTGACACGAATTTTTTCAGCGCGTTCAACTTCGCCGAATAAATCAGGGCAGGAAAGGCAACCTTCCACGTCAACATTTGAACCTTCACGCGAAATTATTTCAGGGTTGATAATATCGTAGCGTTTATTTTCCACGTCAACAACAATCATTCGCAGTGAAACGCCAACTTGCGGCGCGGCAATTCCAATTCCTTCAGTTGCGTACATTGTTTCTGCCATATCGTCTAAAAGTTTTTTAATGCGTTTATCTATTTTTTTAACGGGCGCGGCAGTTTGTTTTAACACAATCTCGCCCGCAGTTTTTATTTCAAGTACAGCCAAATTAATTTCTCCTTTCAGTTGCTTTTAGGCAATAGGCAGTAGTTAAGAGGCAGTAG
>CALGGV010000027.1 GCA_937915725.1 uncultured Selenomonadales bacterium | reverse complement strand
ACTTTTGGCGGCAGGGTCTCTTTCAAAAATTACGCGAATATCTTTTTTGAGGCGCGCAAAAAATTTCATTAAAAAAATCTACCTTTCAAGGGCGGCGACGGCATATGCTGAAATTCCTTGCTCCTTGCCGGTAAAGCCTAGCCCTTCTTCAGTTTTTGCCTTCACGCTTACTGCGTCAATTTCAATCTTCATAATTTCTGAAAGTCTACATCGAATATTTAAAATGTGCGGCGCAAGTTTAGGTTTTTGCGCGACAATAATTGAATCCACATTTACAATAGAAAAATTTTTTTCACGAATCAATTTGCAAACTTCGGCAAGCAAAATCCCGCTGTCAATATTTTTATATTTGGCGTCAGTATCAGGGAAATGTTGCCCAATATCGCCGAGAGCCGCCGCGCCCAAAAGTGCATCAATAATTGCATGAATCAAAACATCTGCATCTGAATGACCGGCAAGTCCGAGCGAATGTTCAATTTCTACATTGCCCAAAATTAATTTTCTGTCCGGTACAAGTTTATGAACATCGTAGCCGATACCAAAGCGCGTCATAATTTTTCGCTCCTCAAAAAATTTCTGCAGTAAAAAAAATTTACGTTTAAAAATAGCCGGAAATCGATTTTAAGGCGTGTTTAAAACTTTTTTTAATAAAATGTACCCTCGAATGTCAAACGCCTCAAATTTTGGCGATTAGACGCCTTCACGGGCATTTTTTATATTACGACAAAAAATTTTCATTCAAAAAAGTTTCGGCAATTTTTATTTTTTAAAAGTGCCAAAATAGCCGAAAATCGATTTTAAGGCGGGGTTAAAACTTTTTTTAATATGAATGTACCCTCGAATGTCAAACGCCTCAAATTTTGGCGATTAGCCGCCTTCACGGGCATTTTTTTTTATTACGACAAAAAATTTTCCCTCAAAAAAGTTTCGGCAATTTGAATATCTTCCGGCGTTGTGATTTTTATATTTTGGTAACTGCTTTGTACGATTTTTATTTTGCCGCCGATTCTTTCAACAAGGCTTGAATCATCTGTACCTAAAAAATTATCCAGTGCGGCTTGCTCGTACGCCCGCAATAAAATTTCTTTTTTAAAACCTTGAGGAGTTTGAACTGAAAATAATTCTGCGCGCGGCGGCGTCGATTTTACAAATCCTTCAGAGTCAATGATTTTGATTGTATTTTTTTCCGGAACTGCCGCTATTGCGCCGCCGAATTTTTCTGCCGCGTCTATAACTTTTTCAATAGTTTCAAGATTTATCAAAGGGCGCGCCGCGTCGTGTACCAAAATTATTTCTGTTTCTGCCGGTACAAGTTTCAAGCCGTTTGAAATGGAATATTGACGCTCACTGCCGCCCGCCGTTACTGCCCATTTTTTTAAATTTGGCGTCGATTTTAAAATTTCTGTAACTTGTTCAATTTCGTTTGTTACCACAATTAAAAAATCTACGCGCGCAGATTTTGAAAAAGTTTTAAGCGTACGCACTAAAACTGATTCTCCCAAAAGTTCCAGAAAAATTTTGTTTGTACCCGCGCCCATTCGCCGACTTGCGCCCGCCGCCGGAAATATCGCCGTTACCATTGAAAAATTTCTCCTTCGTCGAAATTTTAAGGGCTAAGGTTTAAGGATTAAAGGCTAAGGAAAATTTCCCTAGTCCTTAGTCTTTAGCCCTTAGTCCTTAAATCAAGCCTTCGTCAATTAATTTTTGAATACCAACAAGTACACCGCGTTCATCATTGCTTGCAGTTTCAAATTTGGCAATTTTTTTCAAATCGGGGTGGGCGTTCGCCATTGCAAAGCCGTAACCTACAGCTTGAATCATTTCGTAATCATTCAGATAATCGCCGAACGCCGCGCATTCTTCCGGCTTTACGTCCAAAATTTTTTGCACATTTAAAACCGCCTCGCCCTTGTTAATTCCTTTCGACATCAAGTCAACCCAATAATCTGAACTCAAAACAACTTGTAAATTATCATAAAATTCGCCGAGATGCTCATAAATATTTTCTTTGGCGTGTGCGGTACCGTCAAACATTGCAACTTTAATGGGCGTGTCGTCAATTTCGTCAAAATTGTCAACAACGGCGTTATGTGTGTAATATTTATTCAATTCGGCTTGATTTTCCGGAGTATCGTTATCGCGGCGAATGTAAGCATCTTTTTTGCCACACCACACGCGCAAAATATTTTTCAACGGCTCGGTAACTTCCATAATTCTATTAACTGCGTTTCTGTCAATAGGGCTTGAAAAAATTTCAATTTCCCTGTGCATTACAAGCGTTCCATTTTCCGCCACAAACAAAAATTCGTCAACGTACTTTGAAAAAGTTTTAAGCAATGAAAAATATTGCCTGCCGCTTGCCGGGCAAAAAATTACACCGCGCTTTTTGAGTTCAGCCATTGTTTCGTCAAAGCCTTCAGGTAATTTATTTTCGCTTGTTAAAAGTGTGCCGTCCATATCTGAAAAAATTAATTTTATCATTTAAAAAACCTCCGCTAAATTTTTTTATATTTTACACTGATTTTTAATTCTTGCAAAGAAATTTTAAACAAAAAAAATAACCGCCGCTTTTCGACGGTTAAAAATTTTTCTGAAATTATACAGTCTCAAAAATAAATCCTGTCATTGCCATTGAACCCAAATTGCAAACATTATTAAAAACTTTTGCGCCGTCGCCGTCAGCCGCCCCCAAACAGTAAATCAGCGGCAGAAAATGTTCAACAGTTGGAATTGCATAATCTGCATTTGGAATTTTGTCATAGTCAAGAATTTTTTTTATATTTTTGGATTTTACCGCGTCTATAATTTCTTGATTAAAATTCAAAGTTTTTTCAGTGCCGCCGAAATTATCCCAATCCACCTCGCGCAGATTGTGTACGATATTTCCACTGCCGAAAATCAAATAACCCTCCGCGCGTAAATCTGAAAGTTTTTTTCCAATTTCAAAAATTTCTTCAGCCGAAATATCCACATTTACCGAAAGTTCAACAACGGGAATATCAGCCGCCGGAAACATATGCACGAAAACCGACCAAACGCCGTGATCAATTCCCCAATCGTTGTCGATTTTTACAGCCGCGCCCAGAATTTCCTGCACTCTGTCAGAAAGTGCCGCGCAGCCTTTGACTTGATATTTTAATTCGTACAATTCTTTTGGAAAGCCGAACATATCGTTAATTTTGGGCGGATTTTCTATTTTTTGCAATAAATTTCCGTGCGTGTACCAGTGCGCCGAAATTGCCAAAATTGCCTTCGGCTTGCCGTAAGCTGAAATTAATTGCTTGCCAACTTGTTCAAAAGTCATTGAAACTTTATCTTTTCGCAGAGCTATCATTGGGTCGCCGTGTCCTGAAAAAATTACCGGCATTCTCATAAAAAAATCTCCTTCGTCGATTTTTAAGGATTAGGGAAAATTTCTAATCTTTAGTTTCTAACATTTGTTAGCAATCCTTTAATATTTCCAAAATTTTTTCTGTACAATCTGCGCGAGCAACGGTTGACACTTCGCCGCTTTTACGAATTTTAATTTCTACAAAATCACTTTCCAAAGTTTTTGGACTGACAGTAACGCGAATAGGATAACCGATTAAATCGCAGTCTTTGAATTTGACTCCGGCGCGTTCCTTTCTGTCGTCAAGCAAAACGTCAACGCCCGCACTTTTCAATTCGCTGTAAATTTTTTCTGCATATTCAAGTTGTTCAGGAATTTTTGCATTGACGGGAACAACCACAACTTCAA
>CALGGV010000026.1 GCA_937915725.1 uncultured Selenomonadales bacterium | reverse complement strand
AAATGTGGCAACATTGTAAAAGCAACCGCGCCCGCCGTCAAGTTTAAAAATTCTCGCCGTGTAATTTCCATAAATCAACCTCCCTTGAAAAATTATACCACTGAAATAAAAAAAATCGCCGCTTGCAGAGCGATAAAATTTTTCCGTTCAAATTTTTTTAAGACTTTTGAAGTTTTGCAATGTTAAATGTGGCAACATTGTAAAAGCAACCGCGCCCGCCGTCAAGTTTAAAAATTCTCGCCGTGTAATTTCCATAAATCAACCTCCCTTGAAAAATTATACCACTGAAATAAAAAAACGCTCCTTGCAGAGCGATAAATTTTTCGGTAAAAACCTTTGAGATTCATACTGCGGAAAACAAAGCAGCCAATATTTTTTGCGGTAATTCCTACGATATGAATGTGAATTTCGTTGTTGCTGACTTGACCAATACTGCCTTTGACATAACCGCCTTGAGTAAGTCCGTTTAATTTTCCTGCAAAAAAAAATATTGCTTTTTATTTCGAACTTAGAAATAAAAAACAATTAAAAAGTTGATATTTGATAAGCCAACTTTGACTTGGCACTAGCATGGAATAAAGATAATCTCAACAATTTCTATTTCATCTTGCAAATAAGATACATTCTCCAAAAGTTAAAAGTTTAACATCTAAGCCCAACATATCAAGATTATGCTCTAATTCCTCTGGAAGAAACAAAGAAATATCCTCTCTATTGAAACCACACTGTTGTATTGCAAATTCATAATCCGGTCTAACCGATTTTATAAAATTCATCAATGTCCATAAATCATCCAATTTGTGATATGCACTAAGCGTAAGAATTGGCTTATATTTGGCAAGAGTTATAACGGCACCTTTTAAAACATCAAGTTCCGCCCCCTCAACGTCCATTTTTATAAAATCAACATGAGAAATTTTATTTTCGCAGATATAAGAATCAATGGTAGTTATCATTGTTTTATTCGTTCCATTTGGATCTAATCTGCTTGCAGTAGGATTTACATCATCGTGGAAATAATTCATTTCGTGCTTATAAGATCCAAGCCCCATATTTTCAAGCACAAAATTTTTTTCTTTGGCGAGATTAGAGGCAATTTCAAAATTTTTCTTATCCATTTCGAAACTATATACTTTACAACCTAAGTCCGCAAATCTAGCAGCAGTTAAGCCATCACATGCGCCACAATCAATAAAAATATCGCCTTCTTTAGGAAGAAAACCATCGCGTATATAACTAGGCGTTTTAGAGAATACCATTTTGCCAACTTGATTTAAAATTTTGCCGCGCCAATAGCCGCAAAAAGTTTCTTTCGAGCGTTCATCAATAAGAGATTCATAAACTTCCTGTAATTCTGGAAGATGATTCATAAAAACATCATAAACATGTTCCGTATTTCCATGTTCAAGACTCAAAACTTCAGAGTTTGGAAAATTTTTCAATGCAACCCTAGCATCTACATCAAAATAACTACTGTGCGTCAAAATGTATTTGGAAGGAAGAACCATATCGGAGGCATTACGCAAATTTATAATTTTAAATCCAAAATCCGAATTATCTGGGGGGGGGGGGGGGAAAGGGTAATCAAACATTCAATGTTCAAACCCTGAGAACGAAAATTTTTAACCTTTTCAATAGCTTGATCCAGTGGAGCTATAGACAAAAAAGCTACCGGTATCTTTTGACTAATAATTTTGTGAATAACCAGTGAAAATCTTTGTGTGTAAACTTCGTGAATGAGTTTAATAAAATTTTTCAAAATAAAACCTCCTAAAAAGATATTGATTTTTTTGCAAAGAAAAGATTTTCCAATACATTCAACGGATTTTATAAAAATTTTTGCAAAAGCAATAAAATTTCATTAAAAATCGAATCTTCAAAGTTTTTGTCATTCAAAATTTTTCAACTAAAAAATGTGCGCCATGTCATTCTTCATAGCTAAAGTTAAAGAATTTCACGGCGCAATTACTATATAAAATTGTAACAATATTTTTTAGTCTTTGCTTAAATCGCTACCATCTTTAAGCCAACTCATCATGCCGCGAAGTTTTGCGCCTACTTGTTCAATTTGGTGTTCAGCGTGAATTCTGCGTTGTGCCAAGAAGTTTGCACGACCTGCCGCGCGGTTTTCAACTAACCAATTACGGGCGAAAGTTCCATTTTGAATTTCTTCGAGGGCTTTTTCCATAGCTTTTCTAACTTCCGGCGTAATGATTTTGGGACCGGTTGTATAATCGCCGTATTCTGCGGTATCGCTA
Source organism: uncultured Selenomonadales bacterium (assembly GCA_937915725.1). Taxonomy (GTDB): domain Bacteria; phylum Bacillota; class Negativicutes; order Selenomonadales; family Selenomonadaceae; genus Quinella. Next base: position 9,449 of record CALGGV010000026.1, on the reverse strand, counting down.
ATGGATTTACGCATTTTCGCCATTCCGCCTTCATACATTAAATCGACGATTAATTTCATTTCGTGGAAAGTTTCAAAGTAAGCAATTTCCGGTTGATAACCGGCGGCAACCAAAGTTTCAAATCCCTGTTGAATCAGATGAGTTACGCCGCCGCAAAGTACGCACTGTTCGCCGAATAAATCAGTTTCAGTTTCTTCTTTGAAAGTAGTTTGAATGACGCCTGCGCGAGTACCGCCAATTCCGCGAGCATAAGCAAGGGCAATATCAAAACATTTGCCGGTTGCATCTTGTTCAACTGCAAAAACGTCAGGAACGCCGCCGCCTTCAACAAAAGTACGACGTACTAAATGTCCTGGACCTTTTGGCGCAACCATGAAAACGTCAACATTTTTTGGCGGAATAATTTGTTTAAAATGAATATTAAAGCCGTGTGCAAATGCAAGAGCCGCGCCGTCTTTCAAGTTTGGCTCAATTTCATTTTTGTAAACGTCAGCCTGTTTTTCATCAGGGATTAAAATCATAATAATGTCAGCCTGTTTAACGGCGTCTGCAACGTTCAAAACTTTCAAGCCTTGACTTTCGGCAACTGCTTTTGATTTGGAACCTTCATATAATCCAACAACAACATTGACGTTACTTTCTTTCAAATTCAAGCTGTGCGCGTGTCCTTGAGAGCCATAGCCAATTACAGCAACAGTTTTTCCATTGAGAATATCAAAATTAACGTCTGAATCGTAATATGTTTTTGCCAAATAAACTACCCCCATAAAAAATTTTTTTTAGAATACAAGGCAGTATAGCACTAATCTTTTTGCTTTTCAAGTGCTTTTTTACTTGCTATAACTTGAATTGGTAATTAAACTTGTGTAAAATTAAAATGGAATATGATACTGATAAAAATTAAAGGAGACTTTTAAATGGATTCAATCGTAAAAGATATGACACTCGCGCAGATTTCGCCACGGCTAAAAAATTAGGTTACATCGAATAGGAGGAAAATTTTTGACAATTTCCGAAACTGTAAGAAATTTTTTAGAAAGTTTTTTTCAAGAGAGTGGAAATTTTCTTAAAAATGGCGATTATCAATCAGCAATAAAAGCTATAACCGAAACAATAAATTTGGCTGAAAAATCCAAATATGATTTAATAGGTTACTATTATTTTTACCGTGCTGATATTTTTTATGAATTAAAAAATTTTAGTTCGGCGGAAAAAGATTATAAAAAAGCAATTAAACTTTTGGGGCGTTATGAAGAATACGAATGCGGCGTTGCAAATTTCAGATTGAAAAATTATTCGGCGGCTGTGAAATGTTTTCAAAGTGCAATTCAAAATGATATAGGCTCGGCTGTCGAATATAAGATCATAAGTCCTTGTGAAATTAAAAGTTTGGGTTGTTGGTGTTATAGCAACTGTTCAAAAATTTACACGCAAGATAAAAAAGGATTCTATGAAACACATTTTGAACTTTGCCCGTTTAATTTGGTTACAGATTTAGTTATTGAGGAATGCGGTTATCATAGCGGTACCCTGAAAATTAATTCCAATTTGAAACTTGATGACAATTCGCTAAAAAATTATAATCTTGAGGAATTGCTAAATTATCTTACTAAACTAATTGAAAAAAATCCCAATTCGATTGAAACGGCTGAAATTTACAACCTGCGCGGGCAGATTTATTTTGATTTTAGAAATTATTTACCAAAGATAGATATTAATATACCTGAAAATTTTTCTGAAGATGAATTTGAAATAAAATGTTATAAAGCTACGGCTATTGAAGAATATTACAAAAATTTAGCCGTTGAGGATTTTAATAAAGCTACTAATCTTAAGCCGGATTGTCTTCGCGCCTATATGAATTGGGGATGGTTTTATTTTTGTACCGAAAGATATGAAATTTCCATTGAAAATTATTCAGCGGCATTGAAAATTTGTCCATATAATCCTGTAGCTTATTATTATCGCGCTCATTCTTATGAAAATTTGGGCAATTACCGGCAAGCCTTGAAAGAGTACGAAAAAGCCTACAAATGCGATACCGGAGTTAGTTTTTATCTTCATAAAGTTTGGCTCATGCGTGCAAAAATTGCATATATAGCCGAATTAAAAGAATCCGTCAAGAAATTTAACCGATTTATAAAAAAACATCCAGATAATTTTAAAGGATATTTCAAGCGCGGCAAATGTTATCAAGAGTTGCAAGAATATGAATTGGCTGTCGAAGATTTTACAACGGCTATCAAGCTTAGTCCAAATAATTTTCGAGCGTATTTTCGGCGCAGTGAATGTTATCATTTTTTGGAAGAGTGGAAATGTAAAGATGATGATAATTTTATTGCTCAAAAACTAATACGGCAAGCTCCTGAAGTTGCAAAATACACCAAGATAATAGAAAATTATTTTGAGTACAGCTATCAAGATATTGCTGAAGCTTACTGCAAACGCGGCAAAATTTATGAATCTTGGGGATATGATAAATTGGCTCAAGCTGATTTTAATTCGGCTAAAAAGTATGGATATAAAGAATAGAAAGGAAGATTATTTTGAATTCAATCGTAAAAGATATGACGCTCGCGCAGAGTGGACACGATAAAATTAATTGGGTAAAAAATTTTATGCCGGTAATGGCGGCGATAGAAAAAGAATTTTCGCAGAGTAAACCTTTTGCCGGTAAAAAAATTTCAATGGCGTTGCACGTAGAGGCAAAAACCGCTTATATGGCTGAAGTTTTTAAAGCGGCTGGCGCGAAAGTTGTTTTAACCGGTTGCAACCCACTTTCAACTCAAGATGACGTTGCCGCCGCGCTTGTCGAAGACGGCGTTACAGTTTTTGCCAAACATGCTTGCACGGCTGAAGAGTACGATAATTTTATTGAACGCGCCATTGAATTTGAGCCGGATATTTTTATTGACGACGGCGGCGATTTTGTAAATTTACTTTTGACTAAACACCGTGAAATAATTCCAAAAATTTTGGGTGGCAGTGAAGAAACAACAACCGGCGTTTACAGGTTACGCGCCCTTGAAAAGCGCGGCGAATTGACCTTTCCAATGATTGCGGCAAATGACGCTTACTGCAAATATTTGTTTGATAATCGCTACGGTACGGGACAATCAACTTGGGACGGGATTATGCGCACTACAAATTTGGTTGTTGCCGGAAAAAATGTAGTTATTGCGGGTTACGGTTGGTGTGGCAAGGGCGGCGCAATGCGTGCAAAAGGGCTCGGCGCAAATGTTATTGTTACTGAAGTAGATCCTATTAAGGCGATTGAGGCGGTTTTTGACGGTTTCCGCGTTATGCCAATGAGTGAGGCGGCTAAAGTCGGCGATATTTTCTTGACACTTACCGGCGATAAAGACGTTATCACGGCTGAACATTTCGCAGTTATGAAAAACGGCGCGGTACTTGCCAACAGCGGTCATTTTGACGTTGAAATTAATATTCCGCAACTTGAAAAAATTTCAATCAGCAGAAAAACAGTTAGACACAATATCGAAGAATTTTTACAGAAAGATGGGCGAAAAATTTATTTATTGGCAGAAGGAAGGCTTGTAAATCTTGCGTCCGGCGATGGACATCCTGCAGAAATTATGGATTTAAGTTTTGCTGTACAATTTTTCAGCTGTGCACATATCCTTCACAATCATAAAAAACTTTCAAACAAAGTTTATCTTATGCCCGAAGAAATCAATACCAAAATTGCCGAAATTAAGCTTGATTCAATTGGCGTAAAAATTGATACTTTGACAGACGAACAACGCGCCTATTTGGGGCTTTAATAAAAAATGATGATTTGATAAAGAAAGCCTGTAAGTTCGATGAAAATTTGGCTTGCAGGCTTTTTGCATTTTAAGGCGTTTTTTTATATTCAAACTTTCAAAAAAGCGAAAGCCTCCTGCCCTTTGGGGCGAAACGAGGCAAAATTACCAGAACAACAGATACGATTTTTCTAAGATAATAAAAAATTTATTTTCAATAATACAAACTGAAAAAATTAACTTGGAAAAAAGAAAAGGAACTTGCTGACGCGCAAAGGCTATATCGCCTTGTATTTTCCGCTTGAATTTAAATCACGGTAAAAATTAAAATTTCTAATTAACACAATTCATATTGGACAATGGCAAGCGCAGAAATTGCCGCCGTGTCGGTTTTCAAAACAGTTTTTCCGAGTGAAACACTGACGCCGCCGCAATTTTTTATTTCTCTAACTTCACGTTCTGAAAAGCCGCCTTCCGGTCCAATTAAAATTACAATATTTTTATCGCCGTCGAAATTTTTATATTTGTAAAGAATTTCTGCAAGATTATCTTCAGTTTCTTTTTCGTAGCAGAATAAAAGCAGTGCGCCTTTACCGTTAAATTTTCCGTTTTCAAATTTGCCGAGAGTCGGTGCAATTTTTTGGAGCCAATCTGAAATTTCTTGAATGTTGCCAATTTCCGGCAAAGTATCACGGGCGCATTGTTCGGCGGTTTCTTTTGCGATACGGTTCCAACGTTCCAATTTTGTTTTTGCGCGGAAATTTCCCGGGCGTGCAATAGTTCTATCAGAAATTAACGGTTCCAATTTGTCAACGCCCAATTCGGTTGCTTTTTCAACGATCGTATCAAATTTATTTTGTTTAGGTAAACAATCCGCCAACGTTATAAATTTTTTTAAAGTTTCAGCGGGTTTAATTTCGCTTATACATTTTGCATAAATTTTTTCTGAATCAAAATCTGTAAGTTCAAGCGTTGCCGTGTTGCCGAATTTATCAACGGCAATGATTTTATCGCCCTTTTTGGCGCGCAATGAATTAGCCAAATGATTAGCATCCTTGCCGGTTATTTCTACATTTTCAGAAAGTTTTTCCAAAAAAATCCTCTTCATACTTTATCCGCCCTTCGCAACTTTTTTCTTATTATTCGTGAAAATGTAAACTTATCCTTCAGTTTTGCAAAGTTAAATCTTCCATTTTCCGGAAAAATAAAGTACCGCGCCGATAACTAGCGGCGTAAATCCTGCGAGTGCATCGCCCAGCCAAAATCCCAAATATCCCATTTCCAATGTTAAGCCAAAAAATATTGAAAGTCCAATTCTCAAAATTATCCCGTCAAAAAGCGCGGTTAAAAAATTCGCCGCCGTGTTGCCGCTGCCATTTATTAAAGCCCCCATTGGTGAACGGCAAGCACTGCCGAAAAACATTAAAACCGCTATTGGCAAATATTCCATTCCTACGGCGATAACTTTTTCATCATCTGTAAAGACGCCGAAAATTTCAGCCGGAAAAATATAAATTGCAACTGCCATTAAACTTGAAATCGTTAAAGTGATTGTAAACATTACCTGCAAAATTTTTGTGACGCGCTCAAATTTTTTTGCGCCGATATTTTGCCCGACCATTGACGAGCCCGCCATTGTCAAGGCGTTTGAAAGTAACATTGCCACGCTATTAACTTTGTTTGCAACTCCCGCAAATGCTGAAACTACTACGCCAAATGAATTTATCCACGAACTTACAAAAATTTTTGAAATGTGAATTGACGCGCTTTTAATTGCCATTGGAAGTCCCAATTTTATAAATTTTGTCAAAAGTTCTCTGTCCGGCGTGAAAAAATCTTTCGCCGAAATTTCAAATCCTAAATCTGCGCGACGCCTGTATAAAAAAATTACGCAACTGATAAAACTTGTTCCTTGACTAATAACCGTTGCAAGAGCCGCGCCTTTCGCTCCCATTTCCAAAAAAATTACAAACGCCACGTCCAGCAAAACATTCAACGCCGCCGCAATGCTGATAAATATGAACGGGTGTTTTGAATCGCCTAAGCCGCGCAAAATTGAACTTACCGCATTATAACCGTAAATAAAAATTATCCCGCTGATTGTAACTGTTGCATAGGATAACGCCTCTTCAAAAGATTCTGCAGGCGTATTCATTAATTCTAAAATTTCTTCGCGCAGGTTTAAAAATATTACAGATAAAATTAACGCGCCCGCAAATAAAAAGCTTGCCATATTTCCAATAAATCTTCCGAGTGCTTGAGACTTTTTCGCTCCCAAAAGTTGCGCAATGATAACTTGTCCCGCGCCGGAAAATCCCATTGAAAAAAAAGTTAGAAAAGTTGTAACGTCGCCGCCAATAGCAACCGCCGAAAGTCCGACACTTCCCAAAACTTGTCCGACAATTACCATATCAACCACATTGTAAACAATCTGCAAAATGTTTGACAGGTACAGCGGAATTGCAAATTTTATTAGTTGGCGCGGTACGCTGCCTTCTGTAAAATCTGTCGAAAATTTTTTTGATTCTGCCATTTTAATTTTCTCCAAGTAATTTAAACATCGCCAAAACGGGCTAAAATATCCACGACAACCCGCCTTGAAACTTTTTTAGGTAAATTGGTATCAGAAAAAATTTTTACCCCCAAAATTTTCAAGATTTGCCGAAATTTCAAAAAATGTTTACAAATAGAAAGTGGCGGCGCACAGGATGTGCGCCCTGTCCGCGCAAATCGCGTGATGCGATTTCAGCGGACACACCTACTTACAAATTTCGGTTAAAGCGTCTTTCTTTTGATACTTTTCTTTGACAAGACAAAGAAAAGTATATTTAAGATAAAAATATTTTAAACTTGTAAACAAACTTTAACCGTTAAAAAAATCTTGTAATAAAATTTTTTTGCTGTTATCATTAACTGAAATATTTTAAAACCTGCGCGAGGTGTTGTAAATGACATTAACCGAAGAAATATCAAAACGCCGGACGTTCGCAATAATTTCACATCCGGACGCCGGCAAAACAACTTTGACAGAAAAACTTTTACTTTACGGCGGCGCAATTCATTTGGCGGGCTCCATTAAATCCAGAAAAACTCAACGTCATGCTGTTTCAGATTGGATGGAAATTGAAAAGCAGCGCGGTATTTCAGTTACAAGTTCAGTACTTCAGTTTGACTACGGCGGCTGTAGGATAAATATTTTGGACACGCCGGGACACCAAGATTTTTCTGAAGATACATATCGAACATTAATGGCGGTTGATAGCGCGGTTATGGTACTTGACGCGGCAAAAGGCGTTGAGGCTCAAACTAAAAAACTTTTTAAAGTTTGCAGGGAGCGACGCATTCCTATTTTCACTTTCATAAATAAATTGGACAGATACGGCAAAATTCCGCTTGATTTACTTGACGAAGTGGAAAATGTTTTGGGCATTCGTGCTTATCCGATGAATTTTCCAATAGGCGTTGACGGTAAATATTTGGGCGTTTACGACAGGCAGAAAAACCGCGCCGAACTTTTTGCTGAAGATACAACGCACGGGCAAAGCGAAAGAATTTCAGAAATTTTTGCTCCCGACGATAAAAAATTTATTAAAAAAATTGGGCAGGAAAATTTTGACGCCTTGCAAGATGATTTACTGTTACTTGACGAGGCGGGCGAAAAATTCGACAAGGCAAAAATTGACGCGGGCGATTTAACACCAACATTTTTTGGCAGTGCAATGACAAATTTTGGCGTACAGAATTTTTTGGAAGAATATTTGAGACTTGCTCCGCCACCCGCTCCGCGCCTTTCTGACGACGGAATTATTGAGCCGAATGACGAAAAATTTTCTGCGTTCGTTTTCAAAATTCAAGCGAATATGAATCCCGCGCACCGTGACAGGTTAGCTTTTATCAGAATTTGTTCAGGGAAATTTGAAAGAAATATGCAAGTTTGGCACGCGCCCTCCAACAAAATTATAAAACTTGCACAGCCGCAACAATTCCTCGCACAGGAGCGGCAAATTATCGAAGAGGCTTTTCCCGGCGATATTGTAGGCTTGTTTGACCCCGGGATTTTTGGAATTGGCGATACAATTACTGACGCCGCGCACAAATTTAAGTTTGAAGAATTTCCAACTTTCCCGCCGGAAAAATTCGCCCGCGTTTCTGCAAAAGATACAATGAAACGCAAACAATTTTCAAAGGGAATTGAACAGTTGACGCAAGAAGGTGCAATTCAACTTTTTTATCCCGTCGGTATGGGAAATGATTCTTACGTTGTCGGCACAGTTGGAACTTTGCAATTTGAAGTTTTGCAGTACAGATTAAAAGCTGAATACGGCGTTGACGTTTTGCTGACAATGTTACCTTTTGAAGTTGCACGCTGGTTAAAATTTGAAGGCGGCGAAAAAGTTACACCTGCAACCCTGCGCGGCGCAAATAGGGGAATGTTTGTTACTGACAGAATTGAAAATCCCGTGCTGCTTGTCGAAAATGAATGGGCGTTGGGCTGGATACGTGAAAATAACCCAAAACTTTCTATGAGTGCAACACCTTTTGAAAATTAGGCAGTAGGCATTAGGCAAGAGGCAATAGGCATTAGGCAAGAGCCAAGAGGCATTAGGCAAGAGGCAGTAGGCAGTAGAAAGACATTTAGTCCTTAGCCCTTAATCCTTAAAATTGGAGGTTTAAAAATGAAATACGAAATTTTGTACCCTGAGGCTTTTCCTGTCGTGAAATTTCAATTACAGCGCGGCGAAAAAATTAAAGCTGAATCTGATGCAATGATCGCAATGAGTGCAACCGTTGATGTTGAAGGCAAAATGGAAGGCGGAATTTTAAGCGGGCTTGCAAGAAAATTTTTATCCGGCGAAAGTATGTTTTTTCAAGAATTGGCGGCTAATCGCGGCGCGGGTGAAGTTATAATCGGTCATCAGTTGCCGGGCGGAATTTTGGATATTGAATTGGACGGCTCGTACGGTTTAAGAGTTCAAAAAGACGGATATTTGGCAAGTACCGAAGGCGTACAGGTTGAAACTAAAACTCAAAATTTGGCGCAGGGACTTTTGAGCGGCGAAGGATTTTTTATTTTGAATGTACGCGGCAAGGGAATAGTGTTCATTTCAAGTTACGGCGTTATTCATCCAATAAATCTTGAGGCGGGCGAAGAATACATTGTTGACAACGGGCATTTGGTGGCGTGGACTGACTATACCGAATACAAAATGGAAAAAGCGTCCAGCGGCTGGATTTCAAGTATAACTTCCGGTGAAGGCTTAGTTTGTCGTTTCAGAGGTCCCGGAATTGTTTTAATTCAAACGCGTAACCCCGACAGTTTTGCCGCGTGGATTCGTTCAATGGTGCCCGCGTCTTAGATTGCAAGGCAGGATAACTCAAGCGGAATTGTTGACAATATCAGCGATTTTTTCAGTGATGATTAATTGAGGTAAATTTATGAATTGGAAAAAATTTTTGGTGGCAGGGTTGATTTTGCCGAGTTTGATAACGGCGGGCGATTTTGTGTACGATAAAAAAGTTTCTGCTGAAGTTTTGCAGGTTGAAAATATTTTAAGTATTACGGGCGTTGCCGAAGTTTACGGCAAAGAAAAAATTTGAGGTAAATTTATGAATTGGAAAAAATTTTTGGCGGCAGGGTTGATTTTGCCGAGTTTGATAACGGCGGGCGATTTTGTGTACGATAAA
>CALGGV010000025.1 GCA_937915725.1 uncultured Selenomonadales bacterium | reverse complement strand
AATTTAGACGGCAAGAAATTTCTACCGGCAATTTGACTGACACTAAAAATTTTGTTGAAAGTGTTTATAATATTTTTCTCAATGCTAAAAATTTTAATTTAATATAAAATTTCGGTTCAATAATTTTAATTTTTATTTAACTTGCAAATATAGCTTGAAAGTGATACACTTCAAATGCGCGGTTGTAGCTCAGCAGGATAGAGCAACTGCCTCCTAAGCAGTAGGTCGGGCGTTCGAATCGCCCCAATCGCACCACCAACAATGAAAATTTTAAGGACTGTCGCTAAGTTTGCGGCAGTCTTTTTGACATAGGAGTGGATTATTTTGAAAAAGATTTTATCAAGTTTGTTGGTAATTTTAGTTTTCAGCGTGGTAAATTTTGCAAGTGCAAGCACAAACATTACAATTTCTAAATGGAAAGTTAATCAACAAGTTTCAAGCAATTTTGCGCGTGAAGTTTTGGAATTGGTAAATTATGAGCGCGCAAAAGAACATTTGAAACCTTTAAAACTTTCAAGTTCACTAAATCACTACGCGCAAATTCGCGCCAAAGAAATTACAAAAAAATTTTCACACACGCGCCCCAGCGGTTATTCTTGCTTTACAGTAATTCCAAAACCTTACAGGACAGTTGGAGAAAATATCGCCGCCGGACAACGTTCAGCAAAAGAAGTTGTAGCCGCGTGGATGAATTCGCCCGGACACAGAGAAAATATTATGAATCCTAAATTTAAAGAACTCGGAATGGGCTATTTGTATTTGCCGGATTCAAAGTACAAACATTATTGGGCGCAACTTTTCCGCACGAAATAATTTTATTCTCTAAATTTCAATGAAGAATTTAATTTAACGCCCAAAAAAGCCGCCAAGCAGGTTTTTAAAACGTCGCCAAATACGAACGGGAAAACCGCCATTGTTGCCGCTTGCCAAATATCAACTTCCAAAAACCATATCATTGAAATTAACCCGCCAATATAAGTTACCGGCATTGCTACAAAAAAATTCATCAGTACGTAGCGTTTAAAATTTATTTCCGCGCCTTTAAAATAACTTAAGAGCGGGTAAGCCAACAGCCACGCAAAATAAAAACCGCCCGCCGGTCCCAAAAGTCTGCCAATTCCGCCCGTTCCTGCGAATACCGGCAACCCCGCTATTCCCAACATTAAATAAACCGCTATAACTATAAAAGTTTGTTTCGGTGTAAAAATGTACGCCGCCAAACTTAAAACGATTGTTAAAGCCGTTACCATTCCGGGCGTAAACGGCAGAGGAAAAACAATATTTGCAGAAATACAGCACAGCGCAACGCACATTGACATTTTTGTGAGTTCGGCTGTGCTGATTTTTTTTGAAACTGTTTGCATTAAAATCGCCTCAATCTTTTTTGCGGCGATTATATAAAATTGAAATGTAAACGTCAAATATTTTTCAAAGTTTACACTAACTAAATATTTTGATAAACAACGGCTTTCACGGTATTGTCACGCCCAATATTTATGGTGGCGTTTGCAATGCGCGCCAAATCCTTTACAGAAAGTTTTTGTTGCACATCTTCAAGCATTTCATTATATTCATCATCTGAAATATCGGAGGCGTATTGGCTTATTTGCGCCTTGTAAATAAACGCCGTCATTTCAAACGGTAAATCAATAATTCTTAATGACTTTAAAATATTTGAATCTGAATCAATCAAACAAATGTAAATTTTACGTGGTTTCATTTCGGCGGCTGAAATTTGTTTGTTGTATAACGGCGCAAAGTAGGGCGCGTTGCCCCAAAAATCATCTTCAACTTGAATTACACATTCTAAAATTGGCTGTATGTATGTAAAATGTAAAGTTACGGCGTCATTTTTAAGGCAAGAAATTTCTTTATCTTTAGGGTTGTTGAAATATATGCACAAAAAAATTCCGAGCGGGTGCGTCTCCAATTTTATACCATCGCCGCCGGATTTACGCGGGAACGGAAAATTTTCCCCTATCGTTAATGAAAATGTATTAGTCATTTTAATCTTCCTTAAAATCGAAAAGTTTAGTTTCGGCAGATTTTTTGTATGAAAAGCCCAAATGTTCATAGTCGGCTGGGTTGCTGAAATATATGCACAAAAAAATTCCGAGCGGGTGAGCCTCCAATTTTATACCACCACCGCCGGATTTACGCGGGAACGGGAAATTCTCCCCTATCGTTAATGAAAATGTATTATTCATTTTAATCTTCCTCAAAATCAAAAAGTTTAGTTTCGGCAGATTTTTTGTACGAAAAGCCCAAATGTTCATAGCCGGCTTGAGTAACAACGCGCCCGCGTGGTGTTCTCATAATAAAACCTAATTGCAAAAGGTACGGTTCATAAATATCTTCGATAGTTTCCCTAGTTTCGCTGATTGAGGCGGCGATTGTATCAAGCCCGACGGGACCGCCACGAAATTTTTTAATCATAGCCTCCAACATTCGCCTATCTGTATGATCCAGCCCTGCCCTGTCAACTTCCAATGCAATTAAAGCCTTGTCTGCAATTTCATCAGTGATTTTTGTACTGCCCAAAACTTCAGCAAAATCCCGCACGCGCTTTAAAAGTCTATTGGCAATTCTGGGCGTGCCGCGTGAACGGCGGGCAATTTCCAACGCGCCTTTTTTTTCGATAGGAATTTTTAAAATTTCAGCTGCGCGCGTGATAATTTTCATTAACGCGTCAACAGAATAATATTCAAGTCTGGAAATAACGCCGAATCTGTCACGCAAAGGCGGCGATAAAGCTCCAGCCTTAGTTGTTGCTCCAATTAAAGTAAAAGGCGCAATGTCAAGGCGAATACTGCGCGCGCTTGGACCTTTGCCAATGATTATATCCAATGCAAAATCTTCCATTGCCGAATATAAAATTTCCTCAACTTGTCGGCTTAACCTGTGAATTTCATCAATGAATAAAACGTCACGCGGTTGCAAATTCGTAAGCAACGCCGCTAAATCGCCGCTACGTTCAATCGCTGGTCCGGAAGTCGGGCGGAAATTTACTCCGAGTTCATTTGCGATAATTCCTGCAAGCGTAGTTTTGCCGAGCCCGGGCGGTCCATACAATAAAACGTGATCTAATGCCTCTTTGCGTGAATTTGCCGCCTTCACGAAAATTTTTAAATTGTCTTTGGCTTTTTCCTGCCCAATATATTCACTCAAGCGGCGCGGGCGTAAACTCAACTGCCAATCGTCAGAAATTTGTTCGTCCGTCGCAACTATTCTTTCTTCCAAAAAAAATCTCCTTTCTTTTTAATGTTAGAGGATATTTTTAAAATTTAAATTTGTAGGCTTAAACAAATTTTCCCGTAAAAATTTTTCTGCCGTTTAAAAAATCTGCCGCGCTTATTTTTTTGAATTTCCAAAATTTCCAAATTACCTTCGCCCGTACCTACGAAAATTTTTTTACCAACAATTTTAATTTCGCCCGCTGTAAACTGCGTATTTTGTAAGCTTAAACAAATTTTCCCGTAAAAATTTTCCTGCCGTTTAAAAAATCTGCCGCGCTAATTTTTTTTGAATTTGGGGCTTGAATTTCCAAAATTTCCAAATTGCCTTCGCCCGTACCTACGAAAATTTTTTTACCAACAATTTTAATTTCGCCCGCTG
>CALGGV010000024.1 GCA_937915725.1 uncultured Selenomonadales bacterium | reverse complement strand
TCATCGCCTTCAGTGATTGAAAGTACAACCGCCTTAAAATTTTCGCCAACGTCAAATTCAGCAGGACAAACTAAATTTCCAACATTTTCGACAATGATTAAATTCAGTTCGTCAAGATTTAAACTTTCGGCGGCGCGTTTAACCATTGCCGCGTCTAAGTGACAGCCACCCGCCGTGTTAATCTGAATCACGGGAACATTTTGGCGTTCGATTCTTTCGGCGTCTTTGACAGTGAATAAATCGCCTTCGATAACTGCCACGTTAATTTTTTTTGCAAGTTTCGACAAAATTTTTTCTAAGATTGAAGTTTTGCCACTGCCGGGCGAGCCCATTAAATTTATTACCAAAATTTTTTTATCGCTAAAAAGTTTTCTGTTTTCGGCGGCGATTCTGTCATTTTCGCCCAAAATATTTTTCATTACTTTAACTTCCATTGTAACAACCCCCATAATTTTTAATAAAAAAAGAAGAAGGCGCACAGGACGTGCGCCGCCCGCGCAAATCTTACTAAAGAGCACGCCTTGCGTTGCAAGCCGCGCAAGGACGCAATTTCAGCGGGCTGTTTTCTTTTTTTGGTACTTTCATTTCTTTTGCGCCAAAAGAAAGAAAGTACATCTAAAAATAAAAAATTAAACTGATAGATTTCAAAAATAATCAAAATTTAAAATTCGGTTTACAAGTATTTTTTCAATAAGCGGCGAAAGTTGCAACCCTTCCATCGTTTGAATTAACCACGTCCGCTCTTTGTAAAATTTTTTCAAAAATATTTAAGCCGTACGCAATTTAAAATTCGGTTGACAGTTTTTTTTCAATAAACGGCGAAAGTTACAAGCCTTCCATTGTTTGAATTAACCACGTTCGCTCTTTGTAAAATTTTTTCAAAAATAATTAAGCCGTACGCAATTTAAAATTCGGTTTACAAGTATTTTTAAATTGCAAGAAAGCAACTACAGTACAAATTGCCGCTACAATATTTCCAACAATCGCTGAAAATTGCAAGCCTTCCGGAGCTTGAATAATATAAGTTATTGTAACGAATGTCATAAAAATTGCGGGAATCATTGGAATTAAAAAGCCGCGCCCCGTCATTTTTTGGCTCATATAAACCGCGCCCATCCAAAGTAAAATCGTTGCAACAGTTTGATTCGTCCACGCAAAATATCTCCAAACAGAATTATAATCAAGTTGAGTAATAATTCCAACGGCAATTATCATAGGTACGGCAAAAATTAAACGATTTTTTATTTTGGCTTGAGGAAGATCAATCCAATCTGAAAGAATTAATCTTGAACTTCTCAAGGCAGTATCGCCGGAAGTTATCGGGCAAACTATAACGCCAATCATTGCCAACGCCATACCAATACCGCCGCCCATAGAATCTTCACAAATTTTGTAGACAGCCGCGCCTGCGCCGCCACTTGAAATTTCCGCTGCAAGTCCTTCAGTGCCGTGAAAGAAAGTTATTCCCGCCGCCGCCCAAATTAAAGCTATAATTCCTTCACAAACCATCGCCCCGTAAAATATAGGGCGCGCCAAATGTTCATTCGTTATACAACGAGACATTATAGGCGATTGTGTAGCATGAAAACCGCTAATTGCGCCGCAAGCTACAGTTATAAACATAAATGGAAATATCGGCATTGCGTCGCCTTTTGGGTGTAAATTCGCAAGTTGCATTTCAGGCATTGGTAAGCCGCTGAATATCATTCCAAACATTACGCCCAACGCCATTACTATAAAACAAATTCCAAAAATCGGATACAAGCCGCCAATAATTTTATCGACAGGTAAAAGCGTTGCCAAAAAATAATAAATTAAAATTGCCACAACAAAAATCTGTAAATTTATTTCGGTTAATTTTTCCAAAAGTCCGGCAGGTCCTACAGTGAAAACCGCACTAAGCAAAACTAACAGGACAACCAAAAAAATTCTCATAACCATCAAGGAAACATTGCCCAAATATTTTCCTACAATTTCAGATAAAGATTTTCCGCCCTCGCGCAGGCTTACCATTCCCGCAAAATAATCGTGAACTCCGCCTGCAAAAATCGTTCCAAGTACAATCCAAAGATAAACGCTGGGTCCCCAAATTGCGCCGCCCAATGCGCCAAAAATTGGTCCGAGCCCCGCAATATTCAAAAGCTGTATCATAAAAATTTTCCACGTCGGCAGCGGTACAAAGTCTACGCCGTCCCTTTTCGTAATTGCGGGCGTCGGTTTATCCGTCGGCTTGAAAAATTTCTCAACGATACTGCCGTAAATAAAAAATCCCAAAATCAACGCCACAAGCGCAATTAAAAATGTTGTCATAAAAAATCACCTCGCGCAAATTATAACACTTTGTAAATTTTGCGATAGAAAATTTTTATTTAAGTGGCAAAATTTCAAATTTGGGATTTTTGCCAAAGATTCTCTGAATATCTGCGTAACTCCATTTTGAAGTATTGATATACACGCGCTGAAGTTTTTCGCAACCTTCAACAATATTATCTCCAATTATTTTTACTGAATCGGGAATTTTAATTTCAGTTAAGTTGCTGCAATTCCAAAAAGCTCCTCCACCAATTTTTTCAAGTGAATTTGACAAATGAATTTCAGTTAAGTTGCCGCATTTCCCAAAAGCATTATCGCCAATTTCAACCACTGAATCGGGAATATTAATTTCACTTAAGTTGCTACAGCCCCTAAAAGCTCCTTGGTAAATTTTTGTTAAAGAATTTGGAAGTTGCACTTTAGATAAACTTTTGCAATAATGTATTTTTTTATCATCAGAACCAGTTATCCCGCCGAAAGCCCATTCGCCAATTTCTGTTACGCCTCCAGGAATAATAATTTCAGTCAAACTTTCGCAACCTCCAAAAGTAGATTTGCCAATTTCCGTTACGCCTTTCGGAATGTTAATTTTAGTTAAGCCGGCACAAAGGCAAAAAGCATTTTTGCCAACTTTTTTTAATGACGGCGGAAGTCGCATTTCAGTTAATCCACTACAACCTTGAAAAGCTACCCGTTCAATTTCTGTTACAGATTCCGGAATGGTAACTTTTGTTAAATTTTTGCATTTGTTAAAGGCAAACGCGCCAATTTTTGTTACCGGCAAGCCGTTAATTTCAGCCGGAATTTCAACGACTTCTTCAGAACCGGTGTATTTTTCAATGGTAAGACTGCATTTAAAATTTTTTGCAGGCGTCGGAGGCAGCTTGTCAACAGTTTCATCAAAAATTTCATCTACGCTAAATGACATAGTTTTTGCTCTCCTTTAAAAAAGCGTTGTCTGTTCAAAATTTGCAGACGCTTTAATTTTTTGGAGCGGCGCAATTTTACGCTCGGTAATTTTAGCATCTTGGCGAATTTCTCCCAACAACAAGGAACTTTTGGGATTGTGATTTTTAAAATTTGCCGCTGCGATATTCGGTCTGAAATTGGCGTAGCAGTACGCGCAAAGATGAACGCAAGTATCATATTGCCCAATATCAATACTTGTCATACAGCCGCATTCTTGCCGCTGATTTTTGTCTTTTTCAATCAGAACTTTTGCACCGATAACATTCTCAATAATTTCTTTGTCAATGCAAGCCCCGTGCTTAATCCCGTAATTTTCCAAGTCGATTCTTTCGGAACAAGATTGAATTTCAATATTTTTACCCTGCGCAATTTCTGAAAAGCCCTGCGCGAGTTCTTTCATTTCGAATTCAGTAATTTCACGAATTCCTAGCGGTTGCGTATTGTGTTTAGTCTTTGCGTACAAGTCAAGAAAACTAATAACGCAACGATTGGTAAAAGGCGCAAGTTTTTCAAGATAATAAATAAACTGCTCAAAGTGCCAATCAACAGAATGAGTGCGGCTCAATAAAATTGGATCGTACCGCCAAATAACTTTATCCTTGCCAATTTTATTTGAGAGTTTTTGAAATGTGCGAACAATATCATTTTTCGATTGATTTTTCAAAAGTCCCGGCTCCACGTCTTCATCATAAGGCGTAATTGTGAATTGAAAATAATATTTGTAATTTTTGAGTTTGTCCAAATGCTCAATCATTGGCGCGGCGTCTTTCGTCCAAAAAACAATACAATCAATAACTTCAGGATTTAATTTTATACGGCTGATTTGTTTTGCGTTGAAAGGGTTAATCACGTCAACAAATCCCGCGTTAATTCTGTTGAAAAACCATTCGCTGTAAAAAGCCGGAATATCCGTGCGGCGGCTTACACTTAAAATCATAAAAATTTCCTCCTCAAATTTTTTGCAGAATAACATAGTAATATTTCGTATACTTTTTAGGAATTAATCCGCTGTTATCGCCGTAATTTCCAATAAAAATTTTTTCTCTAAGAATTTTTAAAGTATTTCCATGAGTAATTTTTAAAGGCTCGCCGAAAGTACAGCTTGAAATATGTTTGAGGTTAATTGATTGAAGAAAATCACTGCCTGCCGTTAAATTTTCCAAAACTGCCCGTGTTGAGTCATAATTTAAATCAATAATTATAAAATATGCACCGCTTTTCATTATATCTGCCATATTTTTAAGCCATTCCAAAAAATTATTTACGGCTTGCTGTGTATACTCTATGTGACTTAAATAATTTTGCAGTAAAAAAATATCTGTTTGTTTGTTCCAACGCTCTGTTAAACTTATTGTTTTGCCCTTTGAAGTGTAGCGGGAATAATTTTTCAGTGAATCGGCGGTTTCAGAAATATTGAACTTGTTGACAAAAAGCCAATTTTCTATATTGAAATTATCTGTGCTGAAAGATTCTACGCACAACTTGCAAGTAATTTTTTGATAGGGGGACCATTCTTTTTCCAAATCGTAAGTTGCAACATCGACGCCCTTGCATTTTCCGCTTTCAGCCAACGCTTTAACCGTTCCATAGATTTCAGGACAAGGACCGCCTGCCAAACAATCTAATTTAATTTTCCAGCCCCTGTTTGCAATACGTGGAAACCATTTTTCTTTAATTAATTCGTAAGCCGCCGAAATGTAATAGGGATAATAAGCAATCATATAGGCTTTGCGAATTTCTTCTTCATTGTAGCCTGTATCGCAGCTGTCTTCTCCTGAAGGTTTATAAGAAAATCTTAAATTTTTTACCGCATTTTGAAGAATTTGACATTTTTCGCCATTTTGCAAAAAAATTTCCACATTTTGCCCGTAAGTTTCCTTGAAAAGATATTCAACTAATTTTGTAAATTCGTATTGGTTTATCAAAATAATAACCTCCTTTAAAATCACGGCTTAAAATTTGTAGCCGTTTCTTTATTTTTATCGTATGGAAAAATTTCCCGTTTAAAGTTATAATATTAAAACTTAATTAAAAAAACTTTTGGAGGTGCGAAGATGAAAATTTTATTTGTATGCAGCGGCAATACCGGACGCTCGCCAATGGCAGAATTTGTAATGAAAAAATTGGTCGGCAATGATTCAAATTTTGTGATTGAGTCTGCGGCGTCAAAGCCAACAAGCGGCGGCGATTTACATTCAGGAATTGCACAAAAACTGCGCGAAGAAAATGTACCCTACACAAAACACACCGCGCGCCAAATTACGGCGGCTGATTATCAAAAGTTCGACAAAATAATTTGCATGGACGCAGGCAACGTCGAGCAAGTCAAAAATATTTGCGGCGGCGACCCTCAAGGCAAAATTCAAATGTTGCTTGAAAAAGATATTCCTTGGGACAAAAACGGATTCGCCAAAACTTATGAAGATATTCTGCGCGGCTGTAAAAATTTGTTGGAAAAATTGAAGGAAGTTTAACATTATGAAAAAATTTTTTGCTACGCTCTTAATTGCAATGGCGTTAATTTTCGGCATTCAAAATAATTTCGCCGAGGCAGAGGAAGTTTTTATGGGAACTCATCCCTCAAGCAATATGCAAGCCTATTTGATAACTGACACAATAGAAGTAAATGACGACAGCTTTACTTGTACCGTCATTTCATACTACAAAAATCAGCACAGTTACGTGAAGTACTATTTTTTTCAAAATGGCGATGACTTCTATTATCAAACTGATGCTAATTTGAAACCGTTAAAATTATCAGAAAAGGCGGTTGTAGAAAATAATATTTATAAATACGTTTGGTTAGGTGAAAGATAAAAAATTTAACGGCGCGGCAGGATTTTTTTTTAGCGCGGCTAATAAATTGCAAGTAGTATTGTAACAAAAATCACAGGAGGGATTAACTTTGAGAGAGTTAGACGTAAAAGTTATAACCGAAAACGTCGCCGAAATGTGCAAAGAGGCGGCGTATTATTTGCCCGAAGATGTTTACAACGGGCTTAAGCGCGGGCGTGAAACCGAAAAATCAGAAGTAGGAAAAATCGTCCTCGACCAAATTATTAAAAACGCCGAAATTGCAAAGGCTGAAGATCGCCCCTATTGTCAAGATACGGGAATGACGATTGTTTTTGTTAAAATCGGACAAGATTTACACATTGTCGGCGGCGATTTCAATCAAGCAATTAATGATGGAATTGCAAAAGGCTACACTGAAGGCTATTTGAGAAAATCTGTTGTAGGGGAGCCGCTTTTTAACCGTGTCAACACTAAAAACAATACGCCCGGCGTAATTTATACCGAAATTGTACCCGGCGATAAATTGGAAATTACCATTGCGCCCAAAGGTTTTGGCTCTGAAAATAAATCCGGCGTCAAAATGCTTGTGCCTGCGGACGGCGTTAAGGGCGTCAAAAAAGCTGTTATGGAAATTATTTTGCACGCGAGTATGAATCCTTGCCCGCCAATGGTTGTTGGTGTTGGAATTGGCGGCACTATGGACAGAGCGGCTTTACTTTCCAAAAAAGCTTTAACCCGTTCAATCAACGAAAGAAACCCGATGCCCGAATACGCAAAACTTGAGGAAGAACTTTTGGAACTTATCAACTCAACGGGAATTGGACCTCAACTCGGCGGTACTACTTCCGCACTTGCCGTTAATGTTGAATGGGGACCAACGCACATTGCGGGCTTGCCGGTTGCAGTTACCATTTGCTGTCATGCAATGCGCCATTCTCACAGAATTTTATAAGGATTAGGGGCTAAGGTCTAAGGACTAGGGAAATTTTCCTTAGCCTTTAATCCTTAAACCTTAGCCCTTAAAAAACTGACTGAAAGGAAGTTTTTAAATTGGCTGAAAGTATCAGAATAACGACGCCTTTTACTGAAGAAATGTCAAGAAAACTTAAAGCCGGCGACAGCGTATTAATTACCGGCACAATCATAAGCGCACGCGACGCCGCACATAAAGCAATGACAGAGGCACTTGCACGCGGCGAAAAATTGCCCGTTGACTGGAATAACCAAATTGTTTACTATCTTGGACCTACACCGGCTAAGCCCGGCGACCCTATCGGCTCTTGCGGTCCTACAACTTCCGGCAGAATGGACGCCTATACTCCAACAATGCTTGATCAAGGTATTAAAGGTATGGTGGGTAAAGGCTCCCGCGCTCCTGAAGTTGTCGAGGCTATGAAGAAAAACGGAGCGACTTATTTTGCGGCAGTTGGCGGCGCGGCGGCTTTAATCGCTAAATCTGTAAAAAGCTACACCGTGCTTGCTTATCCTGAACTTGGACCGGAGGCGGTTGCAGCGTTGGAAGTTGTAGATTTTCCGGCTATTGTTGTCATTGACTGCGAAGGAAATAATTTTTATGAAATTGGACAAAAACCTTTCCGCAATTTCGATATGAGCAAAATTTAAGGGTTAAGGGTTAAGGGCTAAGGGCTAGGGAATTAAAAAATCCTTAGTCCTTAATCCTTAGTCCTTAGTCCTTATAAAAATAAGGAGGCATAAAATGTTCCACACCACTTTTTATTTGCGGCGTTTACATTCTTTGTGCGGCTTGCTTGTCTTGGGTATGGTACTTTTTGAACACATTTTTACAAACTCAATGGCAATGCTCGGACCTGAAGGCTTAAACACCGCGCTTGAGATGATGGAGCTTATCCCTAAGCCAATCTTTTTAGGGCTGGAGCTCGGCGGTATTGCAGTTCCGCTTTTATTCCACGGCATTTATGGTATTTACATTGCACTGCAAGCTAACAATAACCCGCGTCGTTTCGGCTATCTTCGCAACTGGAATTTTACTTTGCAGCGTTGGACTGCGTGGTTTTTGGTAGTATTTTTAATTTGGCACGTCGGCTACCTTCGTTTTTATGTTAAAGGCGTTACCGGCACTCCAATTTCTTTTGAACTGCTCCAAAACTTTTTCCAAAATCCAATTATTGTTGTACTTTATATTTTGGGAATGTGGGCGGCGATTTTCCATTTCTGCAACGGTATAACTACTTTCTGCATGACGTGGGGAATTACAAAAGGTCCGCGCTCTCAAAATGTTATCAGCGCAATTAGTATGATGCTTTGCGCGGGGCTTTGCCTTGTTACTGTTGCATTTATGGCAAGCTATTTTATTTATTGAGGTGGGTAGAATATGGCTAAAGATATGAGCAAAAAGAAAATTGCAATAGTCGGCGGCGGTATTTCAGGACTGCTCGCCACAATTAAAGTTTGTGAATTGGGCGGCGTTGTAGATTTATTTTCTTACTGCCCGGTTAAGCGTTCACATTCCCTTTGCGCACAGGGCGGAATTAACGCCTGTATGGATACAAAGGGCGAACACGACAGCATTTACGAACATTTTGACGA
>CALGGV010000023.1 GCA_937915725.1 uncultured Selenomonadales bacterium | reverse complement strand
AAAAATTCAATTTAAGCCGTCTTAAAATTTCTTTTTGATACAAATGTACTAAAATTTTTCTGAAGGCTTGCTACGTTGAAATTTTAGCCCTTTTTGGCGATATTTGAATTAGTTTTAACTTTTCTTGGAAAAATATAAAAACTTCTCAAAACTCTTGATGAAGATGACGACATTCAAAAATTTTATGGCAATTATTAATTTGCCGACGAATAACTTTTTAGAAAAATTCAATTTAAGCCGTCTTAAAATTTCTTTTTGATACAAATGTACTAAAATTTTTCTGAAGGCTTGCTACGTTGAAATTTTCGCTCATTTTGGCGATATTTGAACTAGTTTTAAAAATTTTAAATCGAGGTAAGAAATGTTAGCATTGGGAATAGATCCTGGAACGGCAATTTGCGGCTACGGCTTAGTTGAACAATTTCAAGGGCGAATAATCGCCAAAAGTTACGGCGCAATAACCACAAGTCCACAAGCGCGCATGCAAGACAGACTTTTAAAAATTTACATGGAGCTTGATATAATTGTAAAAAAATATCAGCCGGAAGTTATGGGCGTTGAAAAATTATTTTTTGGCAGAAATTCAACTACAGCAATACCGGTAGGACAAGCGCGGGGAATAGTTTTACTTTGCGCGGCGCAAAATAATTTGGAACTTGTGGAAATGACGCCAAATGAAGTAAAAATGTCAATCACGGGATACGGCGGAGCGACTAAGGAGCAAGTTATTTATATGGTAACGAAAATTTTAAACTTAGCCGAGCCGCCCAAGCCCGATGATGTTGCAGACGCACTGGCAATAGCTATAGGCGCGGCTTACGAGGCAAACAGTTTGGCAAGGCGCAATTTGTTGGGAGGGTAAAATAAGGACTAAGGAATAAGGATTAAGGATTAGGGATTTTTTCCTTAGCCCTTAGCCCTTAGCCCGTAATCCCTAAAAAATGATTGGATACTTAAGCGGAAAAGTTAAATTTATTTTTGGCGAAGAAACAACTTTTGAAAAGTTGACAAACAGTTATCGCGGTTTATGTTGTACAAAACTTAGGTAACTGCCGCGTTTCAAATTTTTATCGAGGAAATTTTTTATGATTGGTTATTTGAGTGGCAAGATTAAATTTATTTTTGGCGAAGAAATTATTTTGGACGTGAACGGCGTAGGTTACAGAATTTCGGTTAATCCTGCAGGTTTACAAATTGGCGCGGCGGCTGAATTTTTTGTTCATACGGCGGTTAGGGAAGATGCTATAAATTTGTACGGCTTTAAAACTCGTGAGGCATTTGAACTTTTTGAAAATCTTTTGACTGTTAGCGGCGTCGGGGCAAAATCTGCGCTTGCTATTGTGTCAAAAATTTCTGTTGCTGAATTTACGGCGGCGGTTGTCAATCAAGATTTAACCGCGCTTGTAAAATTGCCGGGCGTCGGTAAAAAATCTGCGCAACGAATTTTACTTGAACTTAAAGACAAAATTAAAAATATTTCCGCTGAATCTGAAACTTTCGCGCAGGGCTTTATTCCCGCTCCAAAATCAAGCGCAGTTGACGAGGCAACAGAGGCTCTTTCGGCGTTAGGTTACACTTCAGCAGAAATTTCAAGCGTTTTCAAACGTGCGCCGAAAAATTCAACTACCGAACAATTAATCAAATTTGCACTTAAAGAATTAAATAAATTTTAGGCAGAAGGCAGGAGGCAGGAGGCAGGAGGCAGGAGTTTTTTACTGCTACTTTCTGCCTTAAATGGGAGGTGAAAAAATGTTAAGCACATTGGCGGCAGTTCGCCCGCGAAAAAGATTATTTTTGGGACTTTTACTGGTTACGGAATTTTTAATTGCGCTGGCGTTGTACGGAATTTGGCGAATTTCTTATTTGGGGCTTGAAAATATTTATGAATATTTACCGGCAATTTTGGGCGCGTTTTTAATTTTTATTTCAACTTTTTCAGTTGGTGCGGTCTGCAATATGGTTTTGGCGGTAAAGGGCTTGCCAACTTTAAAATTATTTCACAAATACACTTTTGCAATTATCAAATTTCTATTTCCAAT
Organism: uncultured Selenomonadales bacterium; assembly: GCA_937915725.1. GTDB lineage: Bacteria > Bacillota > Negativicutes > Selenomonadales > Selenomonadaceae > Quinella. The sequence continues at coordinate 9,744 of CALGGV010000023.1, read as the reverse complement.
GGCGGTAAGAATCGGAAAAATTTTTGGGATAAAGCGGCGGCAGTTGGAAGGCTCTTTTATCGCAGTTAGCAATTTAATTTTTATGAAAAGTCGAATAAAAGTACCGGCGAAAAAATTATTGGTACTTGTTCCGCATTGTCTGCAACTTGCAACTTGCCCGCACAAAATTACCCGCGACCCCAATAACTGCAAACGTTGCGGCGGCTGTAACATTGGCGATTTAATGAAACTTTCTGAAGAATTGGGATTTGTATTTTTTGTGGCAACCGGCGGGACTTTGGCGCGTCAAGTTGTAATAAATAACCGCCCTCAAGCCGTGCTTGCTATTGCTTGCGAACGTGACTTGATGAGCGGTATTCAAGATGTTTTTCCATTGCCGGCGGTTGGTGTTTTGAACATTCGCCCAAATGGTCCTTGTTACAATACCCGCGTTGACATGGACGAAGTTAAAAAAGTTTTGAGTCAAATTATTGAAAATTAGGCAGTAGGCAAAAGTAAAGAGGAAGTAGTAAAACTTTTGCCTTTTGCCTTTTGCCTAAAGTTCCGAAACTTTTATTTTCTGAATTTCGCCTTTTGTATTTCTGCAGACAACTTTTTCAATCTGCGCGTTTTTAATCATACGGCGACACAAAAGGCAAGGTTCGCCGGAGGCGTAACTTTCGTCCTCAACATTTATTCCAACAATATAAATTGTTGCGCCTTTCATTTTTAAAGGATCGCCGTTGATAATTGCATTTTGTTCCCCATGCACGGCAACGCACAATTCGTAGCGTTCGCCTTTTGGAATGTGTAGCCTTTCACGCTCACAAATTCCAGTATCAATACAATTAGTCTCGCCGCGCGGTGCGCCGTTGTAGCCTGTGCTTACAATGATTTTATCTTTTACGATAATTGCGCCGTAACGCCGCCTTAAACAAGTTGAACGCTTGCCGACTTCCTGCGCTATATTTAAAAAGTATTCGTCCCAATCGGGGCGTTTATTTTTTTCCAAAATTTTCACCCTTCAAATTTTAAAATAAAAAAACTCTTGCCTCTTGCCTAATGCCTCTTGCCTATTGTCTATTGCCTAAATCCCCAAATTGAATATTATATAAATTGCTGTACACGCCGCCGAGTTTCAACAATTCAGCGTGCGTGCCATGTTCGCAAATTCTGCCCTTGTCAATTACAAAAATTTGATCCGCCGCAAAAATTGTGCTCAATCTGTGCGCTATTACAAAACTTGTTCGCCCTACCATTAATTCATCTAACGCCGCTTGTACAATTTTTTCACTTTCTGTATCAAGCGCGCTGGTTGCCTCGTCCAAAATTAAAATTTGCGGATTCTTTAACATTGCGCGCGCTATTGCCATTCTCTGTCGTTGCCCGCCGCTAAGATTCAAGCCGCGCTCCCCTATCAATGTTTGATAACCATTCGGTAAATCACAAATAAATTTATCGGCATTCGCCGCCTTTGCCGCCGCTATTACTTCTTCGTCGGTTGCGTCAAGTCTGCCGTAGCGAATATTTTCAAGTACCGTTGTATTAAATAAAAGCGTTTCCTGCGGAACTATTCCAATTTGCTCGCGCAGTGAATTTAAAGTTACGTCCCTAATATCGTAGCCGTCGATTTTAATTGCGCCCGCGTTGACGTCATAAAAGCGCGGAATTAAATTTGCAATGGTAGATTTTCCCGCGCCGCTCGGTCCTACAAAGGCTATCATTTGCCCGGGCGAAACTTCAAAACTTACATTTTCAAGCGCGTTATGTTTTTCGTCATAGGAAAAAGTTACATTCTCAACTGAAACTTGACCTGAAACTTTCGGCATTATCACGGCGTCCGGCTTATCGTTTACTGTTTCTTCCATATCAAGCACTGAAAAAATTCTGTCAATCGCCGCCATTGCCTGTTGCATTCTTCCATAAATTCTTGAAAGTCTTTTTACGGGATTAGCCAAATTTACCGCGTAAGTTAGAAAAGCAACCAGCGAACCGGCTGACATTATCCCTTGAACAACTTCATAGCCGCCGAACCATACAATTAAAGTTACTGCAACCGCCGCCAAAAATTCAACCGTAGGTGTAAGCAAACTTGTTAATTGTACATTTTTCATCACCGCTTGAAAGTTCAAAAGATTTTCTGCGCGAAATCTTTTTATTTCGTAGTCTTCACGCACGAAAGATTTTACAACGCGAATTGAAGAAATACTTTCCTGCAACAGCGCGGTTATATCAGCCATTCTTTCTTGAATCAGTGTACCGGCGCGTTTAATTTTTCGCCCGAAAATTTTCATTGCGTAGCCGACCATTGGAACGGTTATTAAAGTTAGCAATGTCAATTTCCAGTCAATGTACAGCATTAAAACGATTGAGCCGACTAAAATTGCCGCCTCTGTAAAAAATTCAATCAAGTTATCGACAAGCGCGGCTTGAATTGCAGAAACGTCATTTGTTATGTAACTCATTGTTTCGCCCGTCTGATGTTTGTCAAAATAAGCCATTGGCATTCGCTGAAATTTTTTGAACATAACTTCCCGCACGTCAACAACCACGCGCTGTCCAATGTACGAAACAAGGTACGACTGCCAAAAGTAAAAAAAGCCGCGAATTGCAAAAACTACCACGATACTAATTGAAATGACGTTAAGCATTGCCATATCTTTTTCTGCAAGCACTTTGTCAATCATATCTTTGATAATCCACGGCAAGTATAAATTTGCGCCGGAGGCAATGATTATGCAAATGACGGCAAGTCCCAGCCGCCCCAAGTACGGTTTTATGTAAGCTAAAAGTCTTCGATAATTTTTCATAGCAGTTTAAAACATTAAATTTTTTTCCCAATCTTTTTCGTAGCCGTAATCTTGCAAATTTTGTTCACGGAAAGTCAATTCATTTTTTATTGTGTCCAAAACTTCATAGTAAGCTTGTTTGCGTCCTTCGTTAAATTCACAGGGCGTTTCCTTCGCCTCAATCGCTGAATCATTTGCATTTTTTACCAAACGTGCAATTATATATTCAATTTCAGAGCGCGCTAATTGTCTGCTCACAGGTTTTCACCCCTTATTTCTTTTGCCAATGTCAAATATTTCCAATTTTTTCCATTTCAGGTTTTCAAGGCTTTTTTCTGAAAAATTTTGTAAGTCAATCATCAAATTTTCCTCAATTATTTTCTGCAACTTGTAAAATTTTTTTTGCTATACGTTCAGCCGCGCCGTGTTCGCCGAGTTTAGCGCAAGCTAATTTTAAATCTGCCACAACTTTTTCTCTGTTACTGCAAATTTTTAAAATTTCTTCAGCTATTTTTTCGCCGGTAACTTCATCTTGCAAAAGTTCAGGCTGAATCTTTTTGCCCATTAAAATATTTGGCAAACTGAAATTTTCAATGTCAACAAGCATTTTTCCAATAAAATAATTTAACCGCGCCATTTTATAAAGTACAACGCAGGGCAAATTCATTAACGCCGCCTCTAAAATAACCGTGCCGCTCGTTGCCATTGCGGCGTCAGCAATGCTCATTAAATCGTAGCGATAATTTTTTGTTAAAGTAATTTCGACGCCCACGCTTGAAATTTGGCGGCTAATTTCTGATTCATCAACATTATCAGCAACCGGTAAAAAAAATCTTAAATTGATTTTTGATAAAATTTTGGCGGCTTTTAACATTTCAGGAAGAATTAATTTAATTTCTTGCTTGCGACTGCCGGGGATTAATAAAATCACGTGTTCAGAATTTTTGACACCGAAATATTTTCTTGCCTCTTCGACGCTGAAATTAGATTTTACAGTGTCAACAAGCGGATTCCCTAAAAAAGAAATTTTTGCGCCGGCTTTTTGGTAGACTGGCAATTCAAATGGAAAAATTGCAATAAATTCATCGGCAATTTTCGCACAATCTGCGGCGCGTCCTTTTCGCCACGCCCACGCGCTCGGCGGTATGTACGACAAAATTTTTATACCGAATTTTTTTACGCGTTTGGCAAGCCGCCAATTAAAATCAGGATAATCAATCAGTACAAGTAAATCCGGCTTTTCGGCACGGGCAATTTCGGTTAAATCTTCCAACAGTTGAAAAATTTTGCGCAAATTTTTTATCACTTCGACGACGCCCATAACATTATAATCTTTATAATTTTTGACGATACGAACGCCCGCCGCCGCCATTTTATCGCCGCCCATTCCGAAAATTTCGGTTGAAGGCGAAATTTTTTTTATTTCGTGCGCCAATGACGCGCCGTGAATATCGCCGGAAGTTTCGCCGGCGGACATCATTATTTTCAAAATTTCCGCCCTCCTTTTTTAGGGTTTAAAAACTATTTATAAAATTTTTACAATCTTAAAAAATTGGAAATTCTCAAAAATTACGCCGCTTAAATTTTTCTTAAGTATTTTATATTAACGATAAAAGAAAAGCCCTTTCTCGTTGAAATTTTAGCCCGTTTTGACGGCGTTAAAAATTTTAATCTGCAAAAATTACATTGCTATAATTGCGATACCTTTTTCTTCAGCGAAGGCAACCATTCCCGCCCTATCAATCATCAAAGTTTTATCCGCCTCAATCGCAAGCGCGGTAGCTCCAACTTCAGCCATAACTTCCAAAGTTTTTTGACCGACTGTTGGAACATCAAAACGGTTATCTTGATTGGGCTTAGAAACTTTTGTAACAACTGCGCCGCCGCCCGACAATTTGCCGCCGCGCAAAATGCAAGCATCAGTTCCTTCAATCGCCTCAAGTGCCATAACTGCGCGATTTTTTACAATTACAGTTTGTCCAATGTCAAGGCGTCCGAGTTCCTTTGCAATGAAAAATCCAAATTCCATATCAGATTTTTCAACGCTTGTTGGTTCACGATTTGTAATTGTACCGCGTTTTGGAATTAATTTGCGAATAAGTGCAGTTTGATCGAAGGCGTGCATTCCCGCCATTGCCAATTCACGCACAAACGCCATCATAATTGTATCATCTTTACGGTCGGGCAATGACATTATCAGCTGTAACATTCTTGCATCGGGCTGAACTGCGCCGTTAAAAAGCAATTCTTTTGTAACTTTGCCAATCATTGTAACGCGGGTAACTTCTTTTTCTTTTAGATAATTTAAAATTGCGTCAAGTTGAGCCACGCTGATATTTTTATAATCTGTTGCAAAGTTTGCAATTTCTGAATCAGTTTCCGGTAAAAGTCCTATTGCATAAACTTCATAGCCGAGTTGTTGTGCGGCGCGGGCACATTCTACCGGCAATTTTCCTACACCTGCCAATATTCCCAATTTCTCCATTAAAAAACTTCCTTTCAGCAATTTTAAAGCCTAAGGAAAATTTTCTATTCCCTAGCCTTTAGTCCTTAATCCTTATTCCTTAGTCCTTATTCAACGTCGCGGCGTTCACGACAAATACCGCGTTCAGCATTTCTCAAAAATCTAAGAAAATGTTCAACTTCTTCACAAGAATCAACTTCCTGTTCAATAACAGCAATAGCCTCCGCCAAACTCAAGCCGGAGCGATATAAAATTTTGTACGCCTTTTTAATCAGCCTGCGCGATTCAAGGGGAATACCTGCGCGAGAAATTCCAACATTATTTAAGCCGACAACTTTTGCGGGGTGTCCGTCAACAATGGTATAAGGTACAACATCTTGTACAAGTTTGCTCATGCCGCCAACCATTGCATTTCGCCCAATTTTTACGAATTGATGAACGCCCGCCATTCCGCCAATAACAACTCTATCTTCAACGGTTGCATGCCCGGCGCAGCTTGCCAAATTTGACATAATAACGTGGTTGCCTAGCGTGCAATTATGCGCAATATGAATATAAGCCATTAAAAGGCAGTCTGTGCCAACGCGCGTTTCGTTGCCTTCGCCGGTTGCGCGGTGAATTGTTGCGCCCTCTCTAATAACCGTCCTATCGCCAATGTACGTATGACTTTTTTCGCCTTTAAATTTTAAATCTTGAGGAATTTCTCCAACGGACGCAAATTGAAAAATTCTGCAGTCTTTGCCAATAGTGGTATAACTTGCAATAACTGCATTTGGTCCAATATTGGAGCCGTCGCCAATTTCGACTTCATCACCAATAACCGTGTAAGGTCCAATAGTAACATTTTCCCCAATTTTTGCGCTTGTGGAAATAACCGCCGTTTCGTGAATTTTATTTTCCGAATTTATCATTTTGCCCAGCTCCTTGTTTAGGTATTAGGGATTAGATTTAGGCGTTAGACTTCAGTAAATTTTATTTTTACCTGTTGTCTGTTGCCTAAGACCTAATCAATCCTTATTCCTCAAACCAAAAAGCTCGTCATTGGTTTTAAGCGCAAATTTAAAATCTGCAGACGAGACAAGTTTATCATCAACATAACCATCAGCATGCAAAACGCCAAAAACTCCGCGCACTTTTACAATTTCCGCCTTAGTAATTAAAGTATCGCCGGGTACAATCGGGCGTTTGAATTTTATATTATCCATACCGCCAAAAAGCGCGATTTTGCCGCGATGTTCGGCAGGATAAAGCATTGCAACGCCGCCTACCTGCGCCATTGCCTCAAGCTGAAGTACGCCCGGAAAAATTGGATGATTAGGAAAGTGTCCTACAAATTGCGGCTCATTCATTGTGATATTTTTTAAGCCGGTTGCCGATTTGAAAGGTTCAATTTCCAAAATTCTGTCCACAAGCAACATTGGCGGACGATGCGGGAGTATCTTCATAATTTCTTCAATTTCAAGTACCATTTATATCTCTCCCATCTGAAGTTAATATTAAATTTTCTATGAAAAATCTTGATAAATTTTTTTGGCTAATTGAGAATTCAGCGCGTGACTTGACGCCGCCGCAATTATATGACATTTCAAAAAACCAACCAGCCTTAAATCGCCGATAACGTCCAAAATTTTATGCCTTACAAGTTCATCAGAATATTTTAATTTGTTCAGCCAGCCGTCATCATTGTAAACGATAACATTTTCTAAATTTCCGCCGCGCCCTAATCCCATTGCGTGCAATGCCTCAACTTCCTTTTCATAGGCGATTGTTCGCGCAGGCGCAATTTCTTTTTCATAAATTTCTTCGGTAATTTCAAAATCTTCAAACTGAATACCAATAAGCGGGTGCGGATTAATCGAAGTGAAACTGATTCTGAAACCTTCATAAGGCAGGGCGATTATAAATTTTTTGCCGTCGTCAGAATCTGCGCGATAAACTTTTTCAAGGCGAATTTCTTTGCGTGCGGCAGATTGTTCAACAATTCCGGCGGTTTTTATCATTTTAAAAAATCCAATAGAATTTCCTTCCAAAACGGGCGGCTCTTCGGCGTTCATTTCAACCGCGCAATTATCAATTCCGCAAGCTGAAAGCGCGCTCATCAAATGTTCAACTGTGAAAACTTTGACGCCGTTTTCTTCTAAAGTTGTTGCCCGCAATGTTGAAGTTACATTCGGCGGCGTCGCGCAGATTTTATTTTTTTCGGCTAAATCTGTACGCACAAAAAAAATACCGCTGTCAACTTCAGCAGGTTTTAAAGCCATTTGAACTTCAACGCCAGAATGTAAACCCTTGCCGGAAATTTCGACAGAATTTTTTAAAGTTTTTTGATTTGGCAAAATCCTTTCCCCTTTCAAAAAAATTTCAGATATTATAACATTAATATTTTTTTACGTCGATAACCGCAATAAAAAAATTGCGACTAAGTTTTCACTCAATCGCAAAAAATTTTTATAAAAAATCAGCTTGATTTCGTAGTAAATTTATCTGCTGTTTTCCCGTCAAAAGTTGCCTTGCCGTCTGTAACAGCATATCCTGTAGAGCCAATATCTGTAACTGTTCCATTGACATAAATTTTGCCCGTTGGCGGTTGAGGAGCTCCGTTTTCAAAATAATTGGCGTCATTTGCCGTTAATTGAGCATAAGTAGGAGTTGTCCCTTTCTCCATTTCATAGACTGCAATAGCCGTGTTAATCGCCGCTAAATCCGATTGAACTTTTGAAGTATTAGCGGCGGCAGTCATTTTTTCAAATTGCGGGACTGCCATTGTTGCCAAAATTCCAATTACCATAACCATTAAAATAATTTCAAGTGTGGCAAAACCTTTCTGACTCATTTTTTACCCTCCAAAATTTTTAAAAAATTATAGCAACGGCAGTATTCATTTTCAAGAAAAATTTTTTTAAGCTACAGCTGAAAAACAACGATAAACTTGTTGAATCGGATTATGCAAAAATTTTTGAAAGGAGCGTTGAAAATGGGCGCGTGGAATGTTGATTTAATCACAAATGTAGCACAAGCCGCAATTTCTAAAAGTCAAAGTAAAAGTTTTGCCTCCAATAACTCAGCCGGTTTTTCTTCAGATTATGCAAAAATTCTCTCTCAAAAAATGGCACAGGTTGACGAAAGTTTTCAATCTGCTATTGAAACTCTTGCTAACCAAAGTCAAGTTTCTCTCAATACAAATTCAATGCCGGTTATCGAAACAATCAAAAGATTTCGCCCCGACGGCTCCATTACAATTACAACTTACAAAGATGGACAAATTGACAGTACTACAAAAATTAAACCGCACTTAGTACCAATGCCAGACTATTCCGTCCCGGAAACGCCGGAAGGACAACCGGATATAAAATTAGTTGAACGTTTCACGGTGGCTGAACTTTTAATGTTATCAATTTGAAGGCAAGGCAATTCCGCCTTAACGATATTTTTTTCTATTTCTAGGAGGTTTTTAACATGGATGTAGGTACAATTTCTAATGTAGCGGCTCAAAACGTTGGACAGTTCACGGCGCAAAAAAATTCGGCGGCAAAAATTCAGTCTGCAGTCAACGCCTATGCAAGCGCGGCAAAACAGGATACTTCTGACAGTACACACGGCGCGGCTTTTTCAGTCAATATTTCTGAAGAGGCAATGCAGGCAATGGCTCAAGAATCCGACAACGTAACCGTAGACAACGCGGACGCCCAAAAAACTAAAGGCCTTTCTGCCGATACAGTTCAAGCCCTTCAAGATGATTTAGTTATGCAAGAACAGGCAATGCTTAACTTGATGATTCAAGTTTTGACTGACAATAACAACAAATTGCAGGGCTGGCTTGACGAAGGCACAGGAATTTTGAATTTCGGCGGTATTCAAGTCGACGCCTCAAGATTTGCGTTGCCAAGCGTTGCTACAAATCCTGAAGACGCCGCGGCGGCAGTTGCTGAAGGCGGCGATTGGTCCGTTAGCGCAGTTTCTGACAGAATTTTTGGTCTTGCTGAAGTTTTAGCGGGCGGAGATCCTGAAAAACTTGAACAAATGCGCGCCGCTGTCGAAGAAGGATTTAGACAAGCCGGCACTGCGTGGAATACCGCAACCGGCAGCAGCAGTATGCCAGATATTACCGGACAAACTTACAACGAAATTATGAGTCGTTTTGACAACGCTAAAAGTAAACTTTCCGGCGGTATTGCGTAAATATTTTTCTGGATATAAAGTACAGCTCTTCGTCAAGGCGAAGAGTTTTTTTATGCATAAAACATCACCCCAAAGGGGGCGTTGCCTTCAACCCTCCCCCCAAGGGAATTTACGACAATTTTTTTATAAATCCTGCAACTTTTCTAAAAAATTATAAAAAAATTTGCAAGTTCAAAATCACTGAAAATTTTTGTACCGTTACTATTTTTCGCCGCCGGTGTTTTTTTTCAAAAAAATTTTCAAGTTCAAAATCGCTGAAAATTGTTATCCCGTTGTTATTTTTCGCCGCCGATGTTTTTTTCAAAAAAATTTGCCACTTCAAAATCACTGAAA
>CALGGV010000022.1 GCA_937915725.1 uncultured Selenomonadales bacterium | reverse complement strand
AAAATGTGTTTAAATTCTTGTCCGGAAAAAGCAATTACAAGAATTGAAAATGAAGACGGCACGTGGCAATATATTTCAGACGAAAAAAAATGCATTGGTTGCGGAATTTGCGCGGGTGTTTGTCCTTGCGGCGTTTGGAATATTCAAGATAATCCTGAAGAAATTAAAATGTACAGACTTTACAAGGCAAGTTGAAATTTTGGAATTTAAGAAAAAATTTTTTTGATATTCAAGCGGAAAATGTGTTTAAATTCTTGTCCGGAAAAAGCAATTACAAGAATTGAAAATGAAGACGGCACGTGGCAATATATTTCAGACGAAAAAAAATGCATTGGTTGCGGAATTTGCGCGGGTGTTTGTCCTTGCGGCGTTTGGAATATTCAAGATAATCCTGAAGAAATTAAAATGTACAGACTTTACAAGGCAAGTTGAAATTTTTGGATATAAAGTCAATTAAAAATGCCCGAAATTGCCTCTAAAATCAACGATAAAGCACGTTCAAAAACTTTTGCAAGGTTTTATATTAAAATGAAAAGAAAGACGCCTTAAAATCGATTTTTCATAAATTTGGAGGTGTATAATTTGACGGGAAAATTAATCCTTGAAGATGGCAGTATTTTTCACGGAAAAATTTTTGGCGATTTAACGGCAAGCGGCGAAGTTGTTTTCAATACCGGAATGACGGGTTATCAAGAAATTTTGACAGACCCTTCATATTGTCGGCAAATTGTAACTTTGACTTATCCTTTAATTGGAAATTATGGCACGGCTAAAATTTTTAATCAAAGTCGAAAAAGTTTTGTAAGCGGCTTAATTATTGGCGAAATTTGCGAATTGCCCAGTAATTTTACTGTTGAAAAAACTTTTGCCGAATACTTGACTGAAAATAAAATTCCCTGCCTGTATGACGTTGATACACGCGCTGTAACTAAAAAAATTCGTTCTGCCGGTACAATGAAGGGAGTTATTGTTTCTGACGCCGCGCCGCAAAATATTATTTCTGAAATGCTTGCTCAACCAATTCAAAAAAATGTTGTCGCGCAGGTTACAATTTCTGAATCATACACACTCGAAACTGAAAATAAAAACGCACCTTTCGTGGTTGCAATGGATTTTGGCGTTAAAAAAAATATTCTTGACAGTTTGAACGATTTAGGCTGTAAAATTTCTGTTGTTCCTGCAAATACTTCAGCCGAAAAAATTCTTGAAATGAATCCGGACGGAATTTTTTTATCTAACGGTCCCGGCGACCCTAAAGACGTTCCGGAAATTATCGCAGAAATTAAAAAGTTAATCGGCAAAAAACCAATTTTTGGAATTTGTTTAGGGCATCAACTTTTGGCGTTGGCAATGGGCGCAGATACTTATAAATTAAAATTTGGGCATCGCGGCTCTAATCAACCTGTTAAAAATCTTCGTACGGGCAGAATTTATATCACTTCGCAAAATCACGGTTACGCGGTTGACGAAAAATCGCTAAAAAATTTGCCGCTGGAAATTACCTACATTTCAATGAATGATGGTACGATTGAAGGTATGCGCCACAAAATTTTTCCAATTTATTCCGTACAATATCACCCTGAGGCGTCACCTGGTCCGCGTGATAATTTTTACTTGTTTGATGAATTTTTGAAATTAATGCAGGAGCGGTAATTATGCCGAAAAAAAAGAATTTAAATAAAGTAATGGTAATTGGCTCCGGTCCCATAGTAATTGGACAGGCGGCAGAATTTGACTACGCGGGCTCTCAAGCTTGCCGCGCCTTAAAAGAAGAAGGCTTGGAAGTTGTTTTAGTCAATTCTAATCCCGCAACGATTATGACAGATGTTAATATTGCGGACAGAGTTTACATTGAGCCGCTAACTGTTGAATTTTTGACGGCGATAATTGAAAAGGAACGCCCCGACGGTTTACTTGCAACTTTGGGCGGGCAAGCAGGCTTAAATTTGGCGGTAAAACTTGCAGAGGCGGGCGTGCTTGAAAAAAATAACGTTGAACTTTTGGGGACGCCACTTGACGCAATAGAAAAAGCCGAAGATAGAGAAAAATTTAAGGCAACAATGCAGGAAATTGGCGAGCCTGTACCAGAATCTACAATCGTTGAAGACGTTCACAGCGCGATAATTTTTGCAAATGAAATTGGTTATCCGCTGATTGTGCGTCCCGCGTACACTTTAGGCGGCACGGGCGGCGGTATTGCAGACAATGAAGAAGAATTGGTTGAAATTGTAATTCGCGGCTTAAGATATTCAATGATAGGACAAGTGCTGATTGAACGTAGCGTTGCGGGCTGGAAAGAAATTGAATATGAAGTAATGCGCGATGGCAATGATAATTGTATAACCGTTTGTAATATGGAAAATGTTGACGCGGTGGGCGTGCACACGGGCGATTCAATAGTTGTTGCGCCAAGTCAAACTTTGAGTGATTCAGATTATCAACTTTTGCGTTCTGCCAGCATAAAAATAATTCGTGCGTTGGGAATTGAAGGCGGCTGTAACGTTCAATACGCCCTTGATGTCAACAGCCAAAATTATTATGTCATTGAAGTTAATCCGCGCGTCAGTCGTTCGTCTGCGCTTGCGTCAAAGGCGACGGGTTATCCCATTGCAAAAGTTAGCTCCAAAATTGCTATTGGTTACACGCTTGACGAAATTACAAACGCCGTTACACACAAAACTAAGGCTTGTTTTGAACCTGCGCTAGATTATATTGTTGTAAAAATTCCGCGTTTTCCATTCGATAAATTTGTTTTTGCAGATAAAACTTTGGGTACACAAATGAAGGCAACCGGCGAAGTTATGAGCATTGACAGAAATTTTGAGGGCGCAATTTTAAAAGCCGTGCGCAGTCTTGAAATTGGCGTCAATCGCTTGTACCTTGAAAAATTTGCAGATTGGAACAACGAAAAAATTCTGCGCGAATTGAAAAAAGTCAATGACGAAAGACTTTTTGTAATTGCTGAAGTTTTGAGACGCGGACTTTTAAGCGTTGACGAAATTTTTAACATTACTAAAATTAATAAATGGTTTATCCAAAAAATTAAAAATATTACAGATTTTGAAAATACAATTATACAGGAAACTTTGACTGCTGAAATTTTAAGCGCCGCAAAAAATATTGGCTTGTCTGATGAATCTATTTCAGAATTGACGGGTAAACCTGTAAAAGAAATTCGCAAGTTGAGAATTGAAAATAAAATCCTGCCGAAATTCAAAATGGTTGACACTTGCGCGGGCGAATTTGACGCCTTCACGCCGTATTATTACTCAACCTACCGCTCTGAAGAAGATGAAGTTGAAGTTAGTACCAACAGAAAAATTATAGTTTTGGGCTCCGGTCCAATAAGAATCGGGCAGGGCGTCGAATTTGACTATTGCAGCGTACATTCTGTTTGGGCGTTGCGTGAAATGGGTATTGAGGCAATTATTATCAACAACAACCCTGAAACTGTTTCAACCGACTTTGATATTTCCGACAAACTTTATTTTGAGCCGCTGACAACTGAAGACGTGCTGAATATTATCGACAAAGAAAAACCTGAAGGCGTCATTGTGCAATTCGGCGGGCAAACTGCAATAAATTTGGCGGCAAGTTTGGCAGAGGCAGGCG
>CALGGV010000021.1 GCA_937915725.1 uncultured Selenomonadales bacterium | reverse complement strand
GGGTTTTTCTTCAAAAGTTTTATCTCCAAATACATTATCTTCAAATGCATTATCGCCGAAAGGATTTTCTTCAGCAGTTTCAACCGGCGCGGCTTTTTTCTTTGAAGGTTTTACTTCGGCAGGTTTTTCTTCACTGTCAAAAGAATTTTCGCCGAAAGGATTTTCTTCAACAGTTTCAACCGGCGCGGCTTTTTTCTTTGAAGGTTTTACTTCGGAGGGTTTTTCTTCAAAAGTTTTATCTCCAAATACATTATCTTCAAATGCATTATCGCCGAAAGGATTTTCTTCAAATGCATTATCGCCAAATGGATTATCGCCAAACGGATTATCACCGAAAGGATTTTCTTCAACAGTTGGAGTCGGCGCAGGGCTTTTAGCTACAGGTTTTACTTCGACGGGTTTTTCTTCACTTTCAAAAGAATTTTCGCCAAAAGGATTTTCATCAAACGGATTATCATCAAACGGATTATCGCCAAACGGATTATCGCCAAACGGATTATCACCAAATGGATTTTCTGAAACTGTAGCTGCAACTTGATTGTTAGCATTTTCAGCGGCGGCTTTTTTCTTTTTCTTCTTTTTCTTTTTCTTAGTGGCAACTGTGCCATCGGGTTGAAGGATTGTTTGGGCGTCAGTTGGTGGAATTGGAGCTTTAACTTTCTTTTGTTTTTGTGGTTTTTGCTTTTTAGGTTTATCGCCACCAATTTTAACTTCTCTTAAATCAGGATCTGATTCTTCGCCTTGAGCTTGCGCTTGAGTCTTACTTTTAATATCAATTTTCCAGCCGGTTAATTTTGCGGCAAGGCGTGCGTTTTGCCCTTCCTTACCAATAGCCAAACTAAGTTGATTATTCGGTACTACAACATGAGAAACTTTGGCGTAATCGTTCACTGAAACTTTCATAACTTTTGAAGGGCTAAGAGAATTTGCAATAAAAAGCGCGGGGTCTTCGTCCCATTTTACGACGTCGATTTTTTCATTTCCAATTTCTTTAGCAATAGCCTGAGCCCTTACGCCGTGTTCACCTAAACAAGCTCCAACAGGATCAATATCAGGATTTGAGGAAACAACGGCAATTTTTGAACGGTTGCCCGCCTCACGCGCCACGCCTTTTATTGTAATTAAGCCGTCTTGAATTTCAGGTACTTCCAATTCAAAAAGTCTGCGCAAAAATCCGGGATGAGTTCTTGAAAGATAAACTTGAGGACCTTTGCCAATTTTTCTAACTTCAGCAACATAGGCGCGCACTCTGTCTCCAACTTTGAATTTGTCGGTATAAATTTGTTCAACCGGTACAAGTACTGCCTCCGTTTTGCCAATGTCAACTATAACATTTCCATCTTCAATGCGCGTAACAGTTCCCGTTACAACGTCATTATCGCGGTTAGTAAATTCATCGTAGACAACGCCGCGCTCTGCCTCACGAATTTTTTGCATTACGAATTGTTTCGCCGCTTGTGCCGCAATTCTGCCAAAATTATTTGGCGGCACTTCATAGCGAACTACACTGCCTATTTCGTATTTGGGGTCGATTTTTTTTGCGTCATCAAGCGAAATTTCTTTGTTTTTGTTTGTAACTTCCTCTACAACGTCGCGCAGTTCATAAACGTGAAACGAGCCGCTGTCTCTGTCTAAATCCACTATAACTTTTTTATCAGCAGACGCAGATTTTTTACAAGCAAAAATTAACGCCGATTCTATGGCGTCAAACAAAGTATTTTGATCAATTTCCTTTTCGGCGCACAAATCTTTCAACGCATTGATTAACGAAATTTCGCCGCCGACTTTTTTCTTTCTTACAGCCAAGTTATCCTTCCTCTCAAAATTTAAAAATCTATGTGTAACCTAACTTGTGCAACTTTTTCACGCGGTATTGGTTCCAATTCTTTCAACTTTAAAAATTCTTTATCACGCCCCTCAAGCGTACCGGTAAAATTTTTTTTGCCGTTTATTGGCGCGTAAAGTGTAACGTCTACAACTTTTCCCGCCTCGCGCACAAAATCCCTATCCTTTTTTAAAACCCTGTCAATTCCAGGCGATGATACCTCCAAAATATATGCATCTTTCATTAGCGGCTCTTTATCAAGAATTGCGCCGATTTTTTCGCTTAAAAATTGACAATCGTCTAAATCAATTCCGCCCGCCTTGTCTACAAAAATTCTTAAGTACCAGTCTTTTTCCATTACGTACTCAACATCTACAAGCTCATATTTTGTACCCTGTAAAATTTCGCTCATAAGCTCTTCAACGCGCATTTCAATTTTATTTGCCATCAAATGCCTCCATTTTCCCTAACAATATTAAAGAGTGGACAGCCGCCCACTCCAAAAATTTCTTTTTTATGAAGTTTAAGCATTATAACACCTTTAAAAAAAACTGTAAATCATTTTTCTAAATTAGTGAAAATTATCTTCAAATTTTTATGCATTAAAATTAAAAATTTTCTTGTGATAAAAAAAAATTGTGGTATAATTTGCGCAATATTGATTGAATAAATTTTTGGAAGGAGTATTTTTATGTTTGGTATTGGTGTGCCGGAATTAATTTTGATTTTGATTATTGGATTGGTGATTTTTGGTCCCGGCAAACTTCCCGGCGTCGGTAAAGCTCTTGGACAAAGTATCAAAGAATTTAAACAAGCTAACGCTGAAGATGAAAAAACTGTTGACGTTACCCCCGATAAGACTGATAAAAAATGACTTCAACTGAAGATAAATTAGCTACTCAAGCTGAAGAAATTTCCGCGCCGGAAAATGACGGCTCCATGTCAATAACTGCGCATTTGGAAGAATTGCGCTCCAGAATCATAAAATCTTTGCTGGCAGTGGCGGCTGGTAGTGGCATTGCTTATTTTTTCCTTGACGAAATTACAAAATTTATGACTGCGCCCGTCGGTAAACTTTATTACATGAAACCGGGCGAGGCTTTTTTTACATACGTTAAAATTGATATTGTCGCAGGGTTTTTAATTGCCTTGCCGATAATTTTTTTTCATATTTGGCAATTTTTTTTGCCCGCGCTTACAAAATCCGAACGCGCAGTTTTGGGCGTACTTGTTCCCGCGTCTGTAATTTTATTTTTTACCGGCTTGGCGTTTGCATTTTTTTTAATTTTGCCAATAGCTCTAAAATTTTTTATGGGATTCAGTACGGACGATTTACAAACAATGTTTTCATTCCAAAATTATTTTGATTTTGTGATAACATTTTTACTGCCGTTCGGATTTGTTTTTGAATTGCCGCTGATTGTAATAGTTTTGGCGCAGTTGGGAATTTTGACGAGTGAATTTTTGGGCAAGTACCGCAGAATAATTTTTTTCTTGTCATTTGTAATTGGGGCGATAATCACGCCGCCCGATGTTATCAGCCAAATTTCACTTGCCGTGCCGGTAATTTTGCTTTATGAGACAGGTTACAGAATTGTTAAACATATTTTGAGAAAGTAGGGTTTTTAAATGAAAAAATTTTTAATGGCAGTTATACTGCTAATTTTTTTTGTGCCGCGTGGAGTTAGTGCGGAGGAAATTATAATTTTTCATACCAATGACACTCACAGCCGAATTTTAAACAGCGATGACGGCGGAAAATCAATAGGGCTTGCCGAAATGGCGGCGGCGGTTAAAACCGTTAAAAAACAAAACAAACTTACCTTTTGGTTTGACGCGGGCGATACTTTGCACGGTATGCCCAGAATTAATATCAGCAACGGCGAAAATATCGTACCGCTTTTAAATTCAGCCGGAATTGATGCACTTACGCCCGGCAACCACGATTTTAATTACGGCTCCGACCAACTTGAAATTTTGGCTAAAAAATTAAAATTCCCAATCCTTGCCGCAAATATTGTTAGAAAAAGCAACGGCGCAGAAATTTTTCAACAGTACAAAATTTTCAAATACGGAAAAATAAAAATTGGAGTTTTTGGACTTTCGACTCCCGACACTTCCTACACAGCCGCGCCCGTCAAAGTCGAAAAAGTTAATTTTTTAAATCCCGTCGAAACTGCGCGCGAAATGATAAAAATTTTGCGCCCTCAATGCGACGTTGTAATTGCCGTAATGCATATGGGACTTGACACAAGCTCCAGTTGTACCAGCGCAAAAATCGCCGCCGAAACTGAAGGAATTGATATAATTATTGACGCGCACAGCCACACCGAATTGCCGGAAGGCTTGACAGTTGGAAATACTTTAATTGCGCAGACCGGCAACTATGGACACTTTTTGGGACAAGTCAAAATAAATCTGCGCGACGGCGAAATTATTTCAAAAACTGCAAAACTTTTGACGGCTGAAGACGTGAAAAAAATTAATCCTACGCCCGACAAAAAAATTACCAATCAAGTTATCAAACTCGAAAAGAAAAACAAAAAATTTTTGGATACGGTTGTAGCGCACAGCGACAGGGAACTTGTCGGCGATAGAAAAATTGTTCGCCGTCAAGAATCAGAAATGGGCAACTTTTGCGCGGATATGTTACGCTGGAAAACAGGCGCAGATATTGCGGTTATGAACGGCGGCGGCATTCGCACGGGCTTACCGGCGGGCGATATTACACGCAAAAATATTTTGGAGATTGTACCTTTCGGCAATACCCTTCAAAAGGCGGAAATTTCCGGCAAGGCTATTCGTGAAATGTTGGAGCATTCAGTTTTTGGCATTCCTGCGGAGTTTGGCGGCTTTTTAAGTGTTAGCGGTATAACTTTTACTTTTGATTCAACGCAACCTGCAGGACAGCGCGTACAAGAAATTTTTATTAACGGCGAAATTTTGGACGAAAATAAAATTTATACAATCGGCGCGGCTGATTTTATGTTTCAGGGCGGCGATGATTATACAATGTTGAAAAATTTAAAAATTATAGGCAAATATGAGACGATCGACGACGTATTTACAGAATATCTTAATGAACACGGCATCAAAAATATTGAACTTGGCAGAATCAAAAATCTTGCTGAAAGTGCCGAAGAAAGGCGGGCAGCTTAAAAAATATTCCTATGAAAAAATATCTTGTAAATAAAACTGCCGGAATACCAAAAGTCTTGCCGGTTACAGTGGCGGCGGTTTTTATTATTTCAATTACCATTTCTTGTTTGTTTCTGGACAGGGTAATTAAAACGCACGATGAAGAAACTGTAAAAATGGTTGCTGCAGATGTTTATGAAGCAATTCACCACGAAATTTCGCGTTCTGTGATAGTTTCTCGGACAATGGCAAGCGATAACTTTTTGAAAGAAAATCTTAAAAATGAAGTCAATATTCCGCAGGACGAAGAAATTAATTTAATGAAGAATTATCTTGACGAAATAAACACCAACTTTAAGCACAATATAACTTTCGTAATTTCCAACGCCTCAAAAAAATATTACTACAACAAAGGATTTAACCGAATTATCGACCCGGACAATAATCCTTATGATTTTTGGTACAGGGAATTTTTGAACAAAAGATTTTTGTACGCGCTTGATGTTGACGTTGACGAATTTGACAAAAATTTATGGACGGTTTTTATCAATGCCAGAATTGAAGATGAAAATCAAAATCTTTTGGGCGTTTGCGGCACGGGGATTTCTATGCTTGAATTTCAAAAAATTATGAACGAAAAAGAATCTGAACACGAAGTTAAAATTGATTTGTTCGACCCGAAAGAAAATTATTCAATCGACACAAACGCGGCAAAGTTCAAAGACCCGCACTTGAGAGATATTGTTACAAGTTTGCAACAAAGCGCGGGGTTCAGTACCAACCGCTTTACTTTGGCAAAATTCGACGATGTTTTTGTTGTAGTAAAATATATCGCTGAAATTAATAATTATTTGATTGTGCGCCGTGATATTACCCGCGTTCGTGGAATGTTTTCAGATTTAGTTTTTCAAATTTTGTTAAGTTCAGGAATTTCGCTGGCAGTTTTGCTGATTTTTATTCAAATTCGTCTGCGCAATGAACGCAAAGCTATTGAAGACGAGGCTACAAAATTGGGAATTGTCAGCCACGCCGATAAATACGCCTCAATGCATTTGATTGACTTAAAAGATAATTCAATTCACGAATTAAGTCGCAACGACAAAATTAATTTAATGGCGATTCAGGAAGGCAAGGACGCCGCGCAGAAAATTAAAAATTCGCTTATTGCCGCAACTAAGCCGGAAAGTTTGAAAGATATTTTGCAATTTATAAGTTTTGACACAATGTTAAAGCGGATTCACGAGAGCCACGCAATTCAACAAGAATTTTTAACCAATCAGTACGGCTGGTGCAAGGCGCATTTTATGTTGGTTGACAACACGCGCGATCAAGTTATTTTTGCGCTTGAACTGATTGACGAAGAAAAACGCAAGGCTGAACATTTGAAATATCTTTCAGAAACAGACGCAATGACGGGCTTAAAAAATCGTGGCGGCGGCGAAAGTGCAATTTCAGAATTAATTGCAGCCGGTGAAATTGGAATGTTTTGCTTGCTTGACGCCGATAAATTTAAATCTGTCAACGATAATTACGGACACGACGTCGGCGATAAAGTTATTAAAGCCATTGCAGATTGTTTGAAAAAATCTTTCCGTAAAAGTGACGTTTTAATGAGACTCGGCGGCGACGAATTTGCAATTTACGCGCTCGGGATTAATGACGAAGAACGCGGCAATATCGTTATCAACCGCCTTTTCAACGAAATTGACAGAATTAATATCCCTGAACTCGGCGACAGGAAAATTACAATCAGTGTTGGAAGTACTTTTTGCAAGGCTGATGAAAATTCTTCTTTTGAGGAATCTTACAAGCAAGCCGACTCCGGCACTTACCAAAGTAAAAAAATTCAAGGTAACGCAAATACTTATTTTAAGGATTAAGGGCTAAGGATTAGGGAATAAGGACTAGGGATTAACGACTAGGTATTAAGGACTAAAGACTAGGGGAATTTTTATGATTGTTGTTAAAGAATATAAAGCTGAAAATGTTAAGCCGGCGATTGAAATTTGGAATGAAATTGTTCGTGCAGGAATTGCCTTCCCGCAAGAAGATGAACTTGACGAAATTACCGGCGACGAATTTTTTAAAGCGCAGTCTTTCACGGGGCTTGCAGTTGACGATACAAGCGGCGAAGTTTTGGCGTTGTACATTCTTCACCCAAATAACGTCGGGCGTTGCAGTCACATTTCAAACGCAAGCTACGCCGTTCGCGCAGATTTACGCGGCAAGCACATTGGCGAATTTATCGTTAAACATTGCATTGAAAAGGCGCGGGAATTAGGATTCAGGATTTTGCAATTTAACGCGGTTGTTGCGTCAAATATTCACGCCCGCAATTTGTACAAGCGTTTGGGTTTTATCGAACTTGGAATTATTCCCGGCGGTTTTCGTATGAAAGACGGCTCTTTTGAAGATATTGTCCCGCAATATATTTTGTTGACGTAAAATTTTTTAAGCTGTAAAATAATTGCGGGGGTGCTCTAAAATGACTAACGAAGAAAAAATTATTTCAATGTTAGAAAATATTCAAAGAGACGTCGCAGAAATTCAAGCTGACATAATTCAGGATAATGATAAGCTTGACGATGTGGGGGTAAGAAAACAGTTAGCAATTATGGAAGGATTAAAAAATTTATTGACAAAGGAAGAAGCTGAAAAACTTGCAGTGATAGTGGGGATTTAAAATGAAATATCTTTTAGACAGTAACGCTGTTATTGATATGTTGCGCGGCAACGAAAAAGTTTTGTCAAAATATGAATCTGAAACTAAAAAGAAAAATAAAATTCTTATTTGTCCGATTGTTTATTATGAAGTAACTCGCGGTTTTAGAATCTTGAATGCTACAAAAAAGATTGAAATGTTTTGGAATTTTTACAGCGACTGGGAAAATCTTCCTCTAACTGATGAAGTAATGGACAAATCCTCCGAAATTTACGAATCCCTTCACAAAGGACAGCAGATTGAAGACAATGATATTTTTATTGCGGCTGTAGCGGTTGTGAATAATTGTACGCTTATTACAGCGAACGACAAACATTTTGTAAGAATTGACGGCTTGAAAGTTGAAAATTGGAGATAAGGCAAGCAATAAAAAAAATCCCCGACTGCGAAAGTTGGGGATTAATTTTTTGGGAAAATTTTTTTATATCAGATTTTAAATTTGCCAATAATATCTTGCATTTGTTGCGCCATTTCTGCAAGGGAGCGGCTGGCGTCTGCAATTTCGTGCATGGTTGCCGATTGTTGTTCGCCGGAGGCTGAAACTGTTTCAGATTCGCTTGCAACTTCACGGCTTTTAACATTAATTTTATCAACAGATTGTGTGATAACGTCCGTACTTGCAACCAATTCTTGAACAATTTTTTCCATTCGTGAAGAACTTCTTGAAACTTCGGTAACTCTTTGGCTGATAATTTCAAAAGTTTTTCCTGCCTCGTCAACTGCATCTGCGCCGGTTTTAACGTTTGCAACACCTTCATTCATTGCGGTAACGGCGTCTTGCGATTTTTCTTGAATGGAGCCAATTAAGCCGGAAATTTCTTTTGCAGAAAGTTGAGACTGTTCAGCAAGTTTTCTAACTTCATCAGCAACAACTGCAAAGCCGCGCCCGTGTTCGCCTGCGCGTGCCGCCTCTATTGCCGCGTTAAGTGCAAGCAAATTTGTTTGGTCTGCAATATTTACGATAGCGTCAACGATTTTACCAATTTTTTCTGATTCTTCGCCGAGTTGTGAAATGACATTGGCTGAGGCAGTAACTGAAGTTTCGATTCTTTCCATTTGGTTAATTGCGTTTTTGACGGCTTTATTTCCACTTTCTGCGGCGGAGTTGGTATGTTCAATTTCTGTTGCGGAACCTTGCAAAGTTTTCTTGAAAGAATCCATATGTTGTTTAAGTTCTTCAGCTTTTGTAGTAGCATTTTCAACTTCAACAAATTGTTCGGTACACGCGCCGGCAACATTGACGATTGATTCTGCAACTTGATTAATTGCGGTTGTAGATTGATCCGCGCTTGCCGTTAATTGTTGAGAGGCGGCGGCTACGTGTTCGGCAGAAGTCATAACCTTGCTAATCATACTGCTGACATTATCTTGAAGTTTGATAACTGCGCGCCCCATAATTCCAATTTCATCAGAGCGATTGGGGTCGATTAAATTTTTGCCGTCATTGCGAAAATCGCCGGTTGCCAAAACATCTAAAGTTGAAGTCAAATTGCGAATTGGCATAATAAGATAATTTGAAAAAACTATTGCAATAAAAATCATTGCCGCCTCTAAAATGACGCTGACAATCGTCATTTTCATAACAGTTGCGTTTAAATCTTCATCAAATTTTGCCTTCATTTCGGCGGATTTTGTATCAATATAATCAATCCAAACGCCGGTACCAACTACCCATTGATAGGGCTCATAGGCCATTGTGAAATTTTTTTTCGGCAAAGGTTCAGTTTGATTAGGTTTAGGGAATTGTAAATCTGTAAAACCGCCGCCGGATTGTCTGCCATTTTCAATCATTTCTTGGATATATTTTCTGCCGCTGGGATCTGTAGCATCGATACGGGATTTACCTTCAGTTTCTGAACGTCCGAGCAAGACAACGTTTACGCCGTCATAAGTATCAATCCAAAAGTAGCCGCCGTCTCCTTCGTAGCGCATATTTCGCACTGTTTCAGCCGCAAATTGTCTTGCCTGCGCCTCTGTAAGTTCGCCCGCCATTTGACGTTTATGAAATTCATCAATGGCACTGATCGCACTTAAAGTTTGATTTTTAAGTTCTCGTTCAACGTCTTCTGTCAACATTTGCCGAAATTCAGCAATATTTTCTTTGTTGCCGTCCATAATGTCCATCGTGAAAACAGTTCCTGCAATGAAAAGCGTAAAAATTGACGCCCCTATCATCATTATCAAAAACTGCGTTCTCATCGACGATTTTGCACTATCCACAAAAATCTCCCCTTACAAAATATAATGCAAAATACATTCGCTTTTTCGCCAAAAAGTTCCTGCAACATTCGCTTTTTCGCCAAAAAGTTCCTGCAGAAAATCAATTTATGGCGGTGGAAAATTTTTTTATGTTCAAAAGTTCAGCCTCAAGATTTTTTTTCAAATTTTTTTCTAAATCTTTTAAGCTTGTGGCGTCAAAAAGGTAACTGACATTCGGCACAAGATTTATTTTGGACTCGCCGCTGAAACTTTCGCTGTAGATATTGTAAAAAATTGTAAAATCGCAAAAATTTTCAAAGTTGCTGTAATTTAAAATTATGTAGGAGCCGTTGGTAATTTTGGCAGGATTATCCGGCTTGATAAAAAGTTCAAAGCCTTCAAGATTTTTTGGCAAAGTTTTTGGATAATCCCATGAATCAAAATTTTTATCGCTAATGAGTAAATCAGTTTTAGTATCGATAGGCGCAGAAAGATTTTCAATCGTTGCTTTCATTTCGGCGTTAAGGATTTTTTCAAAAGTTTCAAGTTTATTTGTAAAAAATTTCGTCAAGCAAAATTCGGTTAATCCAATTTTTACGCGCACTTTGTATTCAGCTGTTTCTTCGTGGAAATACGCGGCAAAGGAGCGGTGATTTTCTGCGTTATCGTAGCTGAAATAGAAAAATTTATCGCCGTCATCTGCAAAGATTTTTTTCAATTTATACCCGCAAATTTCTTCCGGTAACTTATCAAAAAAATCTGTAGTTTCAATTTCGGCAAGAATTTTATTTTTGTTATCGACTTTCAACATTATCACTCCAAAAAAAATTTGCCACTTCAAGCAAAAATTTTTAGCAAATCGTGGGAGGTTCATTTAAAGTTATTTCTTATCATTTGGAAAAGTTTTGAATCAGAATTTAAGCCGGTATATTTTGAAATTGCGGCGTCTATTCCTTTTTCTTTGATAAAGTTTTGAATTTCGACGGCGTCTGTATCTTCAGCAAAATCAAATTTAAAGGCGGCGGCGGCAACCTTTGCCAAAGTTTCCGGCAAAATCCCGCGCTCGATTAGTTGACTTGCAGGCGAAATAATTCTGTCGTTAGCTGAAAGTTTTCTTTTGGGACTACGTGCAACGCGTGAAACTTCATCTGAAAGGTAAGGATTTGCAAAACGATTTTCAGTAACTTGCACGTAGCGGCGATGCGCGGCAGGCGCAAATTTATATTTCTCAATCAAAAGTGCTGAAGTTTCCGCCCAAACGTCTCGCGCAGTTTCCAAAATTTCGGCGTCCTTCATTGCGCTTGAAATGTCAGCAATTCCCTTTTGATAGGCAAGGTAAGCAATGGCGGCGTGACCGGTATTAATCGTGAAAATTTTTCTGTCAATGTAAGCATTCAAATTTTCAACAATCGTCAAGCCTTGAATATCCGATAAATCGCCGACAACCTGCGCGGCGTCAATATCCCATTCTTCAAAATCTTCAACAGTTACCAAAAGTTTTTCGCCGCCAATTTGATTAGGTACAATTCTATCAACGGCGGCATCCGGAAAACCAACAAATTTATCAAGTTCAGCTTTAATATCGTCAGAAAGTTTTGCATAAACGAAATTTTTCAACGCGGTTGAACTGCCAAACATATTTTCGCACGCAATGATATTAAGCGGCTTTTTATTTTTGGCAAGGCGTTTTTTCAAGCCCTGAGCGATATTTTCTGCAATAAATTTCAGCGCGTTTGGACCAATAGCAGTTGTAATAATATCTGCGTCAACAATCGCCTCAACTACCGCCTCAACTGCAACATCGTTTCTGTCGCTGTCAATCGCACTTACATTTTCTACAATAATTTTTTCCGGCTTGCCGGTAATTTGCACTGGATATTTTTTCAAAGTGTTAATATCGTCAACCAATTCATCAATAATATCAATGAAAGTTACGTGATAACCGGATTTTGATAAAAGTAAACCAATAAAGCCGCGCCCGATATTTCCTGCGCCGAAATGTACAGCATTTTTCATATTAAAACCTCCAAAAAATTTTTAATCTTTAAATCCAGGTTTAAAACTGTCAAATATATGTTTTGCAACAACTTTTGATTCGTCCAAAATTAAATTTACATTGTAGCTGAATGTTACAGACTGTGTCGCGCAATTATCGTATCTGTCACCAACTACCCAAATTTTTTTGATAACGTCTACATTGTGTTCCGTATCCAGCCAAGTTTGAATCACTGTATTTTTATCAATGGGCGTAACTTTAAAATCTTTAATTTTGTTGTTATCCTCAAAAGGATTTTTTAAAATTAATTCCTGCGCCTCTTGCATAGTTTTTAGATTTTGCATAAAAATTTTAATACTTCCACTATTTTTACCATCCTTGCCATAACAATTTGCATAACAATTATTATCATATCCTTCAAAGTTATAGAAAAAATTCTTGCTGTTCGGGTTCTGAACTCTATCAAAAGAATATCCGCAATAGTCAGTACCTGAAACTTTTTT
Source organism: uncultured Selenomonadales bacterium (assembly GCA_937915725.1). Classification (GTDB taxonomy): domain Bacteria; phylum Bacillota; class Negativicutes; order Selenomonadales; family Selenomonadaceae; genus Quinella. Next base: position 15,400 of record CALGGV010000021.1, on the reverse strand, counting down.
GTATTGAAAATCTTTTGTTGCCTCTACAGCTTTTTCATCAAAGTTAAAAACTTGCTGTAAAATTTTTTCGGCAGAATCATTTTTTGTAGCGGTATCTTTGAATTTCAAATTTTCCAAATTAGGTCTTTCTTCATTGGAATTGGTAACAAGATTTTCAGTTTTGGAATTTTTATTTTCAAGTTGAGAAATTTCTCCTGCAGGTGTAGCATTTTGAGTTTCAGGCTCAGAAGTTTTAGCCGCCTCTTGAGTTTCTTTAACTTTATTTTCTACATAAGAATTTAAATTTTCTACATCATCCCCTAAATTTTCGCCGGCATTGTCATTTTCAGTGGCAGATATATTTTTATCCGGCGTTGAAGACACGATTACCGCAGGAGAACTGTTGCTGGTAAAAGCTCCCAACAATGTACCGAGTCCGCCCAATACCGTACCGGTCGCCGCTGTTCCTGCAATAATTTCTTCTTTAGTACAACCGGCGGAAGTTGCAGAAAATAAAACAACTATTAAACCTGCGGACAAAAATTTTCTTAATTTCATTTTCCAAACTCCTTTTTAATTTCGACATATAACAAATAACTTTTTAATTTTATTAGCATTTTCAAATAAAAGCAACCTCCGACGATGAATTTAAAATAAAAACGGCAGGATAAAAATAAATCCCGCCGTTAATTTTTTTATTCAGTTAAAATATTAATCTTGAGGACGAGGTTTTCTGATAAAGCCCAAAATAACCGCGCCAACAACTGCGCCAACTGCAATAGCCGTTAAATAGCCGCCGGGATTTCCAATGGTAGGAACAACGAAAATTCCACCGTGCGGAGCCATTAACGTACAGTCAAACATCATAACAAGCGCGCCTGCAATAGCCGAACCAATAGCGCAGGCTGGAATAACGTGCAACGGGTCGCCCGCCGCAAAAGGTATAGCACCTTCAGTAATGAACGAAAAGCCCATAACAATATTTGTTGGGGCTGTACTTTGTTCTTGTTTTGTAAATTTGCTCTTGAAGAAAATTGTTGCAAGCGCAATAGCCAAAGGTGGAACCATACCGCCAGCCATAGCCGCCGCTATAACGTAATAGTTGCCGTCCGCCAAAAGTCCAACGCCTGTAACATAAGCCGCCTTGTTCAAAGGACCGCCCATATCAATAGCCATCATTCCGCCGATAACCGCGCCCATCATCAACTTAGCTGAAGGATCCATATTCGCTAAAGTATTCTTCAACGCCTCGTTAATACCCGCAACAGGCGGACCAATCAAAAAGTTACAAATTAAACCAATACCCAAAACTCCAAGCAACGGATAAAATAAAATTGGCTTAGTGCCTTCCAATGACGCAGGAAGACCGCTAAGAGCTTTTTTAAGGAAGTTTACAAGGAAACCTGCGATAAAACCTGCAAGCAACGCGCCCAAAAAGCCTGAACCGTTTGACGCACTCAACGCGCCGCCTACAAAGCCCGCCGCAAGACCGGGACGATCTGCGATTGACATTGAAATAAAACCTGCAAGTACCGGCAACATAAAGCCGAATGACGCGCCGCCTATTGCGTTAAAAATGTGCGCAGTTTCTGTAATGTTACCAAATTTGCCGCGTTCTTCAGCCGGAAGTGAATTTAAATCGACTGACGCGCCATCAATCAAGAATGAAATTGCAATTAAAATACCGCCGCCAATAACGAAAGGCAACATATGCGATACGCCGTTCATCAAATGTTTGTAAACTTGACGCCCGACAGATTCATTTTCGCCGCCGCCACCGCCTGCATCGCCCGCGCCTTCGCCGGCTTTTGCGTGGTAAATTGGAGCCGAGCCGCTTAACGCTCTGTCAATAAGTTCATCAGCTTTATTGATACCGTCTGCAACTTTTGTAATGACAACAGGTTTACCGTCGAAACGCGCCATTGCAACGTTTTTATCAGCCGCAACTATGATACCGTCTGCCTTAGCAATTTCTTCAGCCGTCAAAACATTCTTTGCACCGCCGGAGCCGTTCGTTTCAACTTTAATTGAAATACCGCGCTTTTTGGCGTGTTGTTCCAAAGATTCAGCCGCCATAAATGTATGTGCGATACCCGTCGGACAAGCTGTAACTGCCAAAATTTGAATATGATCCGCCGTAATTGCGGGACCTGCATTTGCCGAATCGGCTGGAGCTTGAAATTTGCCGTCTTCTTTGTCGTCGATAAGTTTTAAAAATTCTTCCTTAGACTTTGCCGCAATTAACGCCTCTTTAAAATCGGGGTCCATAATCATTGTAGCAAGTTTTGAAAGTATCATTAAATGCTCGTCTGCGCCTGTATCAGGAGCTGCAATAGCGAAGAATAAACGCGCGGGGTTGCCGTCCATTGATTCAAAATCGATACCTTCGGGAATTGTCATTGCGGCAAGTCCCGGTTCTTTAACGCCTGCTGATTTTGCGTGCGGTGTTGCTATACCGTCGCCTAAGCCTGTTGTACCGCTGGCTTCACGCGCCCGCACGTCTTTTAAGTACTGCGCCTTATCTTTGAGGTTGCCGCCCTTTTCCATCAAGTCTGCAAGGTGTGCAATAGCGTCTTGCTTATCCTTGACGTGTGCGCCCAAATCTATGCTCGCATTTTTGAGCAATTCGGTTACTCTCATCAATTTACACTTCCTTTGTTAAAAAATTTATAATTCCTAACGGCGGTTGCAGAATAAAAAATAAATAAACAACCGCCGCGTTAAACTTAACTAAAAATATTAAAAAATTTTCCACGCCGCCTCAAATTTCGTAAAACCTTAAATTAGCCGTTATATCTTCCAACTGTTACACTTGAACGATTGTATAAATCAATACTCTCCCAGTATTTATACCTTCCTCCAGAAAAATAAACTTTAAGTTTTACATATCGTGCTCTAGAGAAATTGATTATTTGGTACTGTCCGTCATATAAATAACCGTTACCGAGTATATCGTCACCCCAGCCCGGATAATCTGTACTAACACAGTAAATAGCTTGGATTGTTTCGCCTGAACCATTTACGACTTCGAGAGACGCCGCGTCAGCTTTACTACTGTTTAATACCCCCCCCCGTAATGAGAAGGGCTGTCAATACGAAAATTTGTAATACTTTGGAAATTTTCATTGTTAACATCCTTTCAAATTGTAAAAATTTGCACAACGGCGGCTGAAAAATAAATTGACAACCGCCGCAGTCAATAAAATTTGATTAAATCAATTATCCTTGTCAATCCAAATAGTCGATAATTCAGAAAGATTTATGTTGAGCCAAGATTCTTCCTGCCTATCGTGAAATACTACCTTTAAATCCCAAAAGCGAAGTTCCGGCGTTATAGTGGTTTTACCTGCAACAACCAATCCGGTTACAGTGAAACTGCCGCCATCCGGTATAACTTTATCGCCGAGCTTATCATCGCCCCAACCTTTATTAATGCTGGGAATAAGATAGAGTTGCTCTATAATTTTTCCGCTATTGTTCATAATGGTAATATCTTTAGCTGAAACCGATGCAGTTAAGCCAAAAGTAATTAAAATTGTTAAAATGAAAATCGGAAGTAGCTTGAAATTTTTCATTTTTAACATTCCCTTCAAGTTATGAGAATATGCTTTTAATTTTCTTGAAGATTTTGGAGCTTATGGGTTCGTCGTCTTCAGTGGCGTGGAAAATTTGCGCCTGCCCTGCCTTGATTCTGTCAAAAAGTTGTTCGGGCTTGCGAATAGCTGTACCAACTGCAGTTTGAATCATTTTTTTGCCGTCGAAACGTGAAATAGGAACTTTTTTGCTTGCCGCAACAATTACAATGTCGGCGTTTTTAATTTCTTCGTCTGTCAAAGAATGGTAGACGCCCGCCGCGCCGTAAACTTCAACGCGGATATTCATACCGAGTTTAGCCGCGCAATTTTTCAAAGATTCACGCGCCATAAATGAAGAAGAAATACCCGTTGGGCAAGCCGTAACTGCAATAATTTTTGAATTGCCGGTAATTTCGGGCGTTTCAGATTTTGAGCGTTCGGATTCTTTTTCGTCGATAAGTTTTAAAACTTCATCAACGGATTTTGCACGAATTAATTTTTCTTTGAATTCAGAATCCATTAACAAAACTGAAAAGCGTCCCAATTCCGTCATTTCGCTTGTACCGGCTTTAAGCGGCGCGGCGAAAAGCACCAAAAGTCGCGCAGGTTTATCATCGATTGAATCAAAATTGACGCCTTCAGGAACTGTTATAATTGAAATTGCGGTTTTCTTAATTGCGGCGTCTTGCGCGTGCGGCGTTGCAAGTCCATCAGATAAACCGGTAGAGCCTTGAACTTCACGCGCCAAAACGTCGCGGCGTACAGTTTCTTTATCTTTAATTGCGCCAGCCGTCATTAATAAATCAATCAGCATATCTATTGCCTCTTGTTTTGTCGAAGGGTGCACGTCCAACGCCACAGATTTTTTTGATATAAAGTTTGTAATTTTCATCATTTTCACCTCTTTTCTAGTGGGATAGTGGGATAGTGCGATAGTGTTATAGTATTTACTATTCCACTATAAAACTATAAAACTACTAAATAGTTTTTAAAAGTGCCTCAACTTCAGGGCGGGTAGCAAGATTTTCAGAAAATGCAGATGCCGAGCCTGTAGCAACGCCCATTTTGAAGGCTTTTTCGTAATCGCCGTTAGATTCTTCATAACCTGCGATAAAGCCGGCAACCATTGAATCGCCCGCACCGATTGAATTAACCAGCGTACCTTTAGGCGCGGCAGATTTATAAGATTTACCTTCAGCAGTAAGTAAAATTGCGCCGTCGCCCGCCATTGAAATTAAAACGTTTTGCGCGCCTTTTTCCTGCAACTTTTTGGCGTAGGTAATAATTTCTTCGTCGGTTTTTAAAGTTACGCCGAACATATCGCCCAATTCGTGGTTGTTCGGTTTAATGAGCCACGGATTAAATTTCAAAATTTTGAGGAGTAAACCTTTTTCTGCGTCGACAACAACACGAATACCCTTGCCCTGCAGCGGCTCAAGTGTACGTTCGTACATATCATCGGGGAGAGTGTTGGGGACGGAACCGGAAATAACGAGAGTATCGCCCGCGCCGAGTTTTGAAAGTTTTGCAAAAAGTTCATCGCGTTTGGCGTCGCTGATTTTTGGACCCTGCCCGTTAATTTCGGTTTCAATATCAGCTTTAACTTTTACGTTGATTCTTGAAAAGCCTTCGTCGAGTTGAACAAAATCTTCATCTGCGTTGAAAGTGCGGAGCTGGCGGATAATTTCTTTGCCGGTAAAACCTGCAAGAAATCCCATAGCGGTTGACTTGTGTCCTAAATTTCCAAGTACGATTGAAACATTAATACCTTTGCCGCCGCCGAGAACTTGTTCAAAAGTTACGCGGTTAATTTTGCCGGGATTCAGCGTATCAAGGCGAACGTTGTAATCCAGTGCGGGATTAAATGTAACTGTGTAAATCAATTTTAAAACCTCCCCGAAAATATATTAAAAAAATTTTTTTATGCGGTGATTATACGATACAATTCAGCATATTTCAACGAAAATTTAAATTAGAAACTTTATATTTTTTTGCAAACTAAAAAAGCTCCTGCCTAAGCAAGAACTTTTTCAGCTGTCAGGTTTAAAGTTGCGCTCCATTCGGTTGAAATATCATTGCAGTTAATTTCTGCGCACAGATACTCTCATTGAACGCAAACCACGACCATAACGCCGTTATTATAAATTTTTTTATTAATTTTTTCAATATTAGTTTTAAAACTTCTAAATTAAAATTTTACAAAAAATTATCAATATCTTCATCAGCAGGATTATTCAAAATTTAAATTACTTCAAAAATTCTGCTTTTAGAGCCAAATTTTAAAGCTGTAATATATAAAATTACCTAATGAAATAGAAAAGCCCTGCCACGTTGAAATTTTCCGCCTTTTTGGCGATATTTGAATTAATAAAGCGGATATTTTTTACAAAGAGCGGCTACACGTTCACGCGCCAAAATTTTTTTATCTTCGTCAGCAGGATTATTCAAAACGAGCGAAATAATATCTGCAACTTCATTCATATCTTCTTCTTTAAAGCCGCGGGTAGTAAGTGCGGGCGTACCAATTCTAATACCGCTTGTGACAAACGGGCTAAGCGTTTCAAAAGGAATTGTATTTTTGTTGACGGTAATATTAACGTCTTCCAAAAGTGCCTGCGCCTCTTTGCCTGTAATTTTTTTACTGGTTAAATCGACAAGCATTAAGTGATTATTAGTACCGCCGGAAACAATTCTGAAACCGTCGGCGGCAAGTTTGGCAGCTAAAGTTTTTGCGTTTTTGACAATCTGCGCGGCGTATTCTTTAAATTCCGGCTGCAATGCCTCACCTAGTGCAACCGCCTTGCTTGCAACAACGTGCATTAGTCCGCCGCCTTGAGTGCCGGGGAAAACCGCGCTGTTAATTTTCTTTGTATAATCTTCGTTGTTCCAAAGAATCAAGCCGCCGCGCGGTCCGCGCAAAGTTTTATGAGTTGTAGTTGTAACAATATCAGCAAATTGCATGGGCGAAGGATGAACGCCGCCAACTACAAGCCCCGCAATGTGCGCAATATCTGTCATAAGGTACGCGCCAACTTTTTTGGCAATGGCTGAAAATCTTTCAAAATCCAAAATTCGGCTGTAGGCAGACGCGCCCGCAATTATCAATTTCGGCTGACATTCAACGGCTAATTTTTCCAGTGCGTCATAATCAATCATTTCAGTTTCTTTGCTGACGCCGTAAGGTACAATTTTAAAGTATTTGCCGCTGAAATTTAATTTCATACCGTGCGACAAATGCCCGCCGTCTGTTAAATTCATACTCAAAACAGTATCGCCGAGATTTAAAAACGCCATAAAAACTGCCATATTTGCTTGCGCGCCGGAGTGCGGCTGAACATTGGCGAAATTTGCGCCGAAAAGTTCTTTGGCTCTGTCAATCGCAGTTTGCTCAACTATATCAACATATTTACAGCCGCCGTAATACCTTTTTCCGCTATATCCTTCGGCATATTTAAGGGTTAATACTGAACCTTGCGCTTGCATAACTGCCTTAGATACAATATTTTCAGATGCAATCATTTCAAGATTGTTGCGTTGCCTGTTGAGTTCATTTTCTATTGCGTCAAAAATAATTTTATCTTTTGCAAGACCTTCATTAAGATTCATATTTTTATTTCGCCGCACAAAAAAAATTGTAAACTATGTGCGGCTCTAACCTCCGAAAAATAATTTACAAGTTTTGATAGAAATTGTCAAGTTTTATTCGACGCTTTTATAAACTTCACGATTAATAATACGCTTAATTGTTGTCCTGCCGACATTATATTTTCTGGCAAGTGCTCTAATTCCATATTCTTCATCACTTGAAATAAAAGTAGTTCTAATTTCAAGAATCTGTTCTTTAGTAAATTTTGCTCTTGAACTTTCTATACCTGTTTTGCGCAAACCAGTACTAATTGAATGTTCTATATTTTCTAATGTGGTAACTCGCTCTAAGTTTGAAATGTGGCAATTAAATTTTATGCCGTCATAATGATTGACTTCAGGAAGATTATCAGGATTAGGAATAAAAGTATTTGCTACTAAAGTATGAACGCTATGCACTTTATATTTGCCATTTTTGAACAAATGAACAGTTAAATATCCGTGTATATTAAGTTGCGGTTTTAGAATCTTGATTTTTCCCTTGTAAAAACTTTTAGTGCGTCCAAATGTACTCTCCATATAAAGACCTTCATAATTTTTAATCCATTTCCAAATTTCGGTTTCCAAAGTTTCAATTTCAAAGGGATACAGAGAAATAAAAGTAGCATAATCTTTTTTGGCTTTTTCATAACGAGCTTTAAGCCAAACCTTTTTGTCCCACATTTTAAATCGCCTCCAAGTAATTTGACAATCAACGCCGAGACGATTATAATTTGAAAAGACGTTACGCCCCGGCGTTAGGGTTTATACATCAATTAAATTCTAACACCAAAAAGCGATAACGTCAATTTTTATTTGCAAATAAAAAAGCCGCCATTTTGACGGCTAAATTTTTTATGATAAACAAATTAAAGTTTAAATTTTGAAACTTCATTTTGCATTTCGGCGGCAAGATCGGCAAGCGTTTTGCTTGATTCGGAAATTTCGCTTATCATGGCAGTTTGTTCTTCGGCAACCGCACTCATTGAAGTTGCATTTTCGTTAGATTTTTGAGTAATTTCTTGCGTGCGATTGACTGCGTTTACAATTTCATCTGTGCTTGTGTTTACCTCTTCGATATTAATCATACTTTGAACAACATTAGCAGTAAGTTTTTCAATTTGAGAGCCAATATTTTTGAAGGCGTCGTCGGTTGACAAAACAGATTGAACACCTTCATTAACGCCTTCAGTACCGCGAATTATTGTTTCGACAGCCTCAGCAGTTTCGCCTTGAATTGAAGTAATTAATTCCGTGATACTTTTTGCAGAAATACTGGATTGTTCGGCAAGTTTCCTAACTTCATCAGCAACAACAGCAAAGCCGCGCCCGTGTTCGCCGGCTCTAGCCGCCTCAATAGCCGCGTTTAACGCAAGCAAATTTGTTTGGTCTGCAATATCTGAAATAGTCTTAACAATTTCGCCAATTTCATCTGAACGTTTGCCCAAATTTTCTACAACCGCAACCGAATTTTTAACTTGATCCGAAATATTATTCATAACTTCAATAGCGGTTGAAACTTTTTCCTGACCAACAACTGTACTTTCTGCGCTGTTAGCCGCAACCAAATCTAAATCCATTGCGCCTTGATAAAGTTCAGCCATTTTGCCGCGCATATTTTCTAATTGTTCCTGCAAAGAATTAATATTGTTCATTTGTGAATTGGATTCTTCGGACATTTCGGCGGCATTTTGCGCCATATTGTTAATTGATTCTCTGCCTTCTTGCGTGGCGGCGGTTAATTCTTCGGCGGCGGCTGCAACTTTTTCTGAACTTTGTGCAATATTTATAAGCAAATTTTTTAATTTTTGTTTCATTATATTAATTTCTTTCGCCAAAGTTCCAATTTCATCTGAAGAGTGAATTTTTAAATCTTCAATTCCCAAATCGCCGTCCGCAATTTTGCCGGTTGCCTGTACAACTTCATCAAGCGCGCCTAACATTTTGCCTACAACAACGCTTGAAACAATAACTCCGCCGACAATTATAATTGCCATAACAATAATTATCGAAGTGATTAAACTGTTTACAACGTCGTCCATTTCGTGAACACTGACGCCTACAAAAAGCATACCGATAACTTTTCCGGAGCTGTCTTTAATTGGTTGATAGGCGGCGTGGTGTGGCTCGCCCAAAATATCAGCCGTCCCCAAAAATTCGTTGCCGCCTTTTAAAACCGTGTCAATAATCGCCTGTGATGCCTTTGTACCGACTTGACGCTTGCCACTTGCGTCTTTTACATTTGTTGTAACGCGCGTATCGCCGCTAAAAATTGTAACTTTGCCGTTCGTAACTTTTGCAAGTGAATCTACAAGCTCTTCGTTGCCGTCAATTTTTATATCGCCTTTGTAAAGTGTATCGTCGCGCAGGTTCCAATTTCCGGCGTAGCGATAATCGATAATTTCGGCTAAAGATTTTACGTCGCTTGCCGCCTTCATTTCCAACGCCTTTTCAAATCCACTGTTTGCATTCGTATAACCTACAACGCCCATACAAATACAAACTAAAATTATTGCCGCGTTCACGGAAATTATAACTTTATTTTTGAGTCCCATTTTTACACCTCCAATTTTTAAAGTGTTAATTCTAAAAAAAAAACGGCTTTACCTGCCGTTGGAAAAATTTTATTTTTAATCCTTAGTCCTTAATCCTTAATCCTTAATCCTTAATCCTTAATCCTTAATCCTTAGTCCTTAACCCTTAATCCTTAGTCCTTATTTAGCTGTGGAGCCTCCGACAACTGCTTTTCTGATTAAGTCAACAGGAATAATGGTAAACGCCATAGCAATTACAAAAAGCCATTCATTGGCAGTCAAGCCGAAACAACGCAAAATTACTCCGCCAAAATATGTCATTGCAACTTGTACAACGACAATCAAGCCCATAACTTTCAAAAATCCGGTGTTGCCGCCGATATTGTCAAACAAATTCATTCTGTCTGTACGCGCGTTGAAGGCGTTAAACACCGCCATAAAAATGAAGAATGCAAAATAGCCCGTCATTAAATACATATTTGCATCTTCCGCGCCAACTCTGAAATGTTCATGTGAAAAACTCGTCAATAGGAAAACTAAGCCCATTGCAAAACACCATACCGCACCAACGCCGATTGAACTGTACATATAGCCGTTAATAATTTTTTCGTCGCGCTTTTTCGGCTCTTCTTCCATGTACCTTGCAAGCGCAGGTTCGCCGCCGAATGCCAACGCCGCCAATGTATCCATTACCAAATTAACCCATAAAATTTGCGTAATTGACAGCGGATTTTCAATACCGATAAGCGGGCAAACAAAAGAAATTAAAACCGCGCTAACGTTGATTGTAAGTTGGAAGATAATAAATTTTCTGATACTGTTAAAAATCGTGCGCCCGTACAAAATCGCCTTGCCAATGGAGCTGAAATTGTTGTCCAAAATAACAATTTCGCTAGCCTCTTTTGCAACTTCCGTACCGTCGCCCATTGCAAATCCAACATCAGCTTTTTTGAGTGCCGGTGAATCGTTGACGCCGTCGCCTGTCATACCAACAACCAAATTTAATTCCTGCGCAATTCTTACAAGGCGGCTTTTATCAGTAGGAAGGGCGCGCGCAATAACTCTGATTTTCGGCAAAATCTTTTTAACTTCGTCATCACTCATTGCGTTAAGTTCGGGCGAAGTCAAAACAACTTCATCATCGCTTTTAAGTAAGCCCGCCTCTTTAGAAATTGCCATAGCAGTTTCTTTTCTGTCGCCGGTTATCATAATGACTTGGACGCCAGCCTCTCTAACCTGCGCGAGAGCGGCGGGCGATTCTGCGCGTACTTCGTCACGAATACCTACCGCGCCTACAAAAATTAAACCGGTATTTGGCAGTTCGCCATTTTCAACTTTGCCTTCATAAGTTGCAAGAGCCAAAACACGAATTGCCCTTTCAGCAAGTTTATCAATTTCCGCGTTAATGTGGTCTACGCCGTTTAAAGGTTGCTTGTTGCCGTTGCCGTCGTAGTAATAACTGCAGCGGTCCAAAAGTCGTTCAGGCGCGCCCTTTGCCAAAGTTAAATTATATTTGCCCGTAACTTCAGCAAGCGAATATTTATTTTTACTGTTGAAAGGTACAGTGTCTCCAACTTTAATATTTAATTCGCCGCCGTCCTTGCCGAGTACAAATCCCAACAGCGCGCGCTCGGTAGCGTTGCCGCCAACTGCTTTATCGCCGTTTATAACTGACGCCGTGTTGTAGCGTACCGACAAAGAAATTAATTCTGCCAATTTTTTTGGAATATCTGAATAAGTTTTGAAACTTGACGCCGTGCCGTCCAGAAAACTTACAGCCTCAAGTTGTCCCTTTGTAATTGTACCGGTTTTATCGCTGAAAAGTAAATTCAAACTGCCCGCCGTTTCAATACCGGAAATTTTTCTTACCAAAACATTATCCTTAAGCATTTTGCCCATATTCTGCGCCGAAACAATCGCAATCATAAGCGGCAAGCCTTCAGGAACTGCCATAACGATAATTATAACGGCAAGCATAACCGCCTCAACCAAACTGTTTACAACGTTCATCCAGTCCGAGCAGTACTCCGAAATTAACGCCATATCAAAATTGTTGTGAATGACGATTCTTTGAAACATAAAAGCAACCGCAATAGCTACGCCGCCGATATAACCGAATTTTGAAATTTGCCCGGCAAGATCGCCGAGTTTTAATTTTAAAGGCGTGTCGCGGTCTTCATCAGTTTGTAATTCTTCAGCAATTTTGCCGTAAAAAGTTTTGTCTCCCAAAGTTACGGTACGCATTACCGCATTACCGCCCGCAACTACCGCGCCGCGAAAAACTTTGTGCGGGTTTAATAAATCTTCACTTTTGGCGGATTCTTCGTCCACTTGAGAATTTGGCGGCGGCGTTTTTGTTTCTTCCTTTGCCTCGCCGTTCAAAATACTTTGGTCAACTGTAATGGAGCCGTCGATAATTACGCCGTCAGCCGGAATTTTATCGCCGCTCTGCAAAAGTACGCAGTCGCCAAAAGTTATATCGTTAATTGGAATTTCCACAACCGCGCCGTTACGATAAACTTTGCACTTGATTAACGACGCCTCGCCCTGCAATTTTTGAAACGCACTTTCATTTTTGAATTCCGAAAAAGTTGATACGAAAGTTGCCAAAAGTACCGCCATTGCAATACCAACTGATTCATACCATTCAGATTTTCCCATAAATGCAAAGAAAACATTCAAGCATAAGGCGAATATCAAAATTTTTATAATTGGGTCGTCGAAATTGCCTTTGAGTTTATCCCAAAAACCTTCGCGCGCTTGTTCAGTAATGGAATTATCGCCGTATTGGGCTTTATTCGCCTGAACTTGCGCATCGGTTAAACCTGTGATTTTCAATTAAAAGTCTCCTTAGTTATTTTTTTCATCAGCTAAAAGTTTTTTTAGCCGTGCAATTTCTGCCGCCTGTTGATTTACCAAAAGTTTGTAGATATTCATTGAAGTAAAAAGATAGGAAGTCAACGAAATATTATTTTGCGGATTGATAGAAAAAATTTCTCTTGCAAAATAATCAAAAACTTCAGCAGGGTCTAAATTGCTTGTAACAAAAAGAGCTTGTGCCAGAGAATCCAATTTATCATTAATGAAAAAATCCAGCATAGCATATCTGTATTTGGGATTTTCGATAAAAAATTTTCTGTTACTCATAAAGCCGTCCAAATTTTTTACAGCCTCAATCAAATTTAAAGATTTTTCAACGCCATCTAAGCCTTTGTGGGACAAAGAATTTTTTCTAATGCGATAATGATAATTTGTGAATGGAACGCGAACATAATTTTTTGCACAAACTACGCACATAAAAGAGAAAATTAAATCTTCAAACGCTGTCATATTGGAAAATTTTATATCGTTTTTAAGCAAAAATTCTCGGCGGAAAAGTTTATTACAACCCCACCAAAGATACCGCTTGTTGATAAAATCAGAAACACGCTCGCCTATATCAAAAGTTTCAAGCGTTGGATTTTCTACGAATTCGCCGGTTTGAGTACTGGCTAATGTATCTTTTAACTCGCCGTCAACTTCCTCATAAACAAAACATTTTTCAGAATGTACAACATCTGCCCTAAACTTTTCTGCAACATTGTAAAAATCTTCAAGTGCAGTTTTATCTAAAAAATCGTCGCTGTCAAGAAAATAAATATATTTTCCTTTGGCAAAATTTAAAGCCGTGTTTCTAGGAATACCCGGACAACCGCTATTTTTTGAAAGAGTAATTACGATAAGATTTTTATTTTGCGCGGAAAATTTAGAAGTCATACTGTCAGCTATGGAAAGTGAATTATCCGTGCTGCAATCGTCAACCACAATTACTTCAAAATTTTTCAGCGTTTGATTTAAAAGACTATTCAAACATTCTTCAATATAATTTTCAGCGTTGTACATTGGAATGACAACAGAAATTGTTGGAATTTTTTCCTTAGCCATAAACTTTACCTTTTATACAAAACGTCTGCTAAGTTCTTGCAAGCCGGGATCTTTTGTGCCGTTGCCAATAGCATTAAATTTCCATTCGCCTTTGTAGCGATAAACTTCGCCGACAACCATTGCCAACATTCCGTCATAATCGCCGCCGCTCAAATTGTAGCGGCAAAGTTCTTCGCCTGTATCGTTGTCAATGATTCTGATAAAAGCATTTTTAATCATACCGAAATTTTGTTTACGGTCGACAGCCTTATAAATATTTACAACGAAAATTAATTTATCATAATCGGCGGGAATATCTTTTAAGTCAACAAAAATCTGTTCGTCGTCGCCTTCGCCTTCGCCGGTTAAATTATCGCCCATGTGTTTAATTGCGCCGCTTTTATGTTCCAAATTTCCGAAATAAACAATATCATCAACGTTTGTAATTTTGCCGTTCTTACAAACAAAAACAGAGGCATCGCAGTCAATATCTTTTTTGCCGCCGCCAAAAATACGATTAAGGAAACCGCCTTTTTCTTCCTGTTCGACAGCGTCCCAGCCGAGCCCTACCATTATTTTTGTAAGTTTGGAGCCGTTAGATTTTACAAGATTAACTTTTTGTCCCTTTTGAAGATTTACAGCCATTTTAAATTTTCCTTTCTAAAAAAATGGACGGCTTTTAGGCAGGAGGCATAAGGCAAGAGGCATAAATTTTTCAATTTCCTATTGCCTTTTGCCTATTGTCTATTGCCTAAAAAATCCGCCCTTGTAAAAAATTTTTTCAAATTTAAAAATTAAACATTTACGCCGTAGTTGCGACCGAGAGAGGCAAGTCCGCCTTCAAAGCCGGAGCCAATAGCATTAAATTTCCATTCGCCTTTGTTGCGATAAAGTTCACCAACAACAACTGCTGTTTCAACTGAAAAATCTTCGCCCAAATCGTAGCGAATTAATTCTTCACCGTTTGCCGCGTTTACTACACGAATAAAAGCATTTTCGACTTGTCCGAAATTTTGTTTACGTTGTTCAGCCTCATAAATTGTAACTGTGAAATCGATTTTTTCGACATCAGCCGGAACTTTATCGAGGAAAACTTTAATTTCTTCGTCGTCACCTTCGCCTTGACCGGTAAGGTTATCGCCCAAATGTTCAACGGAGCCGCTTTCGTGTTTCAAATTGCCGTAGAAAACGAAATCTGCATCAGAACGAACTTTGCCGTTTGCGCCAAGCATGAAAACTGATGCATCCAAGTCAAAATCTTTGCCGCCGTCATATTTGTTTGTGTCCCAGCCGAGACCAATTAAAATATCTTTCAAGCCGGGATTAGTTTTTGTCAAATCAACTTTCTGTCCTTTTGCTAAACTAACTGCCATAAGAAAATTCCTCCTTAAAGACACATTTTAAAAACCGGTTATTAATCTACCACAATTAAAAAAAAAATGCAACTTAAAATTTTTTGTTTTTAGCAAAAATTAAAAAATCGCCGTCTAAAAATAAAAAGTGAATTTGTTTTGCTTAAAGAAATTTTATTTTTTCGGCAAAAAGCGATTATTAATTCTGCGCGACTTCAGATTTTAGGGCGAAAATTAAAAATTCCAATTCGCAGGTTAAAATATTACTTTCGCCGTCTTTTGTAATTGAAAAATTTTCCAAACTGGCAAGCCGTTCCCCGTCCAAAATTTCTCGAATGAAATTTTATTTTTTCGGCAAAAAGCGATTATTAATTCTGTGCGACTTCAGATTTTAGGGCGAAAATTAAAAATTCCAATTCGCAGGTTAAAATAT
>CALGGV010000020.1 GCA_937915725.1 uncultured Selenomonadales bacterium | reverse complement strand
TTCAGCGAAAAAAATGCTTGCGTTGACTGCGGAATTTCTTTGCCGGATATTGAGCCGCAACTTTTTTCTTTCAACAGCCCGCGCGGCGCGTGTCCGAAATGCGGCGGCTTGGGCAGAATTTTTAAGCAGTTGAATTGGGAAAGTATGTTTGAATGGATGCAAGCCGTCCACGAATTTAAAACCAATGATGACGCCTTTGAACTTTGCCCCGACTGTCACGGCAACAGGCTGAATCCTGCCGCGCTTAGTGTAACAGTTGCAGATTTAAATATTGCGCAAGTTGTCGATATGTCCGTTGAAAAGTGCGGCAATTTTTTTATTGAATTGGAAAGTAAATTAGACGATACCGACAAAAAAATTTCTAAGCAAGTTTTGAAAGAAATAAAATCCCGCCTGAAATTTTTGTGCGACGTTGGACTGGATTATTTAACTTTGTCAAGAAAATCTGCAACTTTAAGCGGCGGCGAATTTCAAAGAATAAGACTTGCTACTCAAATTGGCTCGGCTTTAACCGGCGTACTTTATGTTTTGGATGAGCCGTCAATCGGTTTACACCAACACGACAACGAAAAACTTTTGGAAACTTTAAAAAATCTGCGCGACTTGGGAAATACGCTTTTAGTTGTTGAACACGACGAAGAAACAATGCGGGCGGCTGATATGTTGGTTGACATTGGGCGCGGCGCGGGCAAAAACGGCGGCGAAGTTATCGCGCAGGGGACGGCGGACGAAGTTGCAAAAAATTTAAATTCTTTGACAGGCGATTATTTGAGCGGGCGTGAAAAAATTTCTGTACCTACCGAACGGCGCACGCCGGAAAATTTTCTTGAATTTGAAAATCTTACCGCCAACAACTTAAAAAATCTTGCAGTAAAAATCCCGCTCGAAGTTTTGACGATTATAACGGGCGTCAGCGGCTCCGGAAAATCTACGCTGATTGATGAAGTGGTTTACCCGCGCCTTGTCAAAGATTCTGAAACGTTGAAAAAATTCGGCGTCAACACAATTATAAAAATCGACCAAGATCCAATAGGGCGTTCGCCGCGCTCCAATGTTGTAACCTACACGAAAATTTTTGACAGAATCAGAAATTTATTTGCAGAAACTCAAGGCGCAAAAATTCGCGGCTACAATTCCAGCAGATTTAGTTTTAATGTTAAGGGCGGGCGTTGCGAAAGTTGCAGCGGTAATGGCGTAAAAAAAATTCCAATGAACTTTTTGCCCGACGTTTACGTAACTTGCGACGTTTGCAAGGGCGCACGTTTCAACGCTGAAACTTTGGAAGTTAAATACAAGGGAAAAAATATCGCCGAAGTTTTATCAATGACTGTTGACGAGGCACTGGAATTTTTCAAAAATATTCCCGCGCTTGAAAGAATGTTACAAGTTTTGCACGACGTAGGCTTAGGCTACATTGAACTTGGACAACCTGCAAACACTTTAAGCGGCGGCGAAAGTCAACGTGTAAAACTTGCCGCGCAACTTGCACGCCCCGTAACTCAACTTAAAAATATTTACATTATGGACGAGCCGACAACCGGCTTGCACTTTGACGACGTAAAAAAATTAATCGCCGTTGTACAACGTTTGGTTGAACGCGGCGACAGCGTGATTATTATTGAGCATAATCTGGACGTGATTAAGTGCGCAGATTATATTATTGACTTGGGTCCGGACGGCGGCGATAGAGGCGGCGAACTTGTAGCATTTGGGACGCCGGAAACTGTCGCGCAGGTTGATTCTTCCTACACCGGTCAAGCTTTGAAAAATATTTTGTAAGTTTTAAGGCACTAAAAAAGCCCCGCTAATTCGGCAGGGCTTTTTTTCTATGTGAACGGTTCGCGAACCGGTTTTCTAAAAGGAACGGACGCCCCCTCTCAACAAGAAGGCTCCATGGTAGTAAAATTTTTATAATACGCAGATTTATTCTGCGGTATTACCGGAGTTATTAAGTTATGAATGAATGAATAAATTAGGATAATTGCTGGCTGAAAAGACCGCTCCGACTTTCGCCGGATTGTCTACGACCCTTTCAGCGTTCTTTGGTTTTTAAATTATCGCCTGTCATAATTCAAAATCTCTCGACAAGCATAAAATGCTATTTAAAATTTGCCAGCCGTTTGAAGGGCTGTTTTATTATCAATTTAAGTTTTAAATTACTGCAACAAGCTAAGTACTGCGCTGGAGTTTTGGTTAGCTTGAGCAAGCATTGATTGAGCCGCCTGCAACAGTACGTTATTCTTGGTGTAGTTCGTCATTTCCTTAGCCATATCAGCATCACGAATTGTGGATTCAGCAGACTGTACATTTTCGCTAGAAGTGGTCAAGTTACTTGCAGTATATTCGAGACGCGCCTCAATAGCACCAATGGTTGTAGCTTGGTCAAGAGCTTTCTGCAAGGCAGTATCGAAGGCAGAAATTGCGGCGTTTGCTTTATCCGGCGTAGCTACGCTGATAACAGATGCATCAGCATTTTGCAAACCTAAAGCCTCGGCGCGCATATCAGCTAAACCAATGGAAATAGTTTGCCCTGCCGCCGCGCCTGTGTGAATCTTCAAAGCATTATCCTTATTTTCATTTGCGGCAAAAATAACGGTCTTATACTCAAGGTGTTCGGTAGCAGATTTTTTAACACTACCATATTGGTCAACAACAGTAATAGTAAAACCGGTAATTTGATCGTTTAAACCAGCCTGTGAAGCTGCAATAACTAAACCAGCCTCTCCATTTGGAGAGCTTATTGGGACACCAGCTGAATTTACCCCCATAAGTCCCTTACCAGAACCACTACCTGAATTATTAAGTACAAGATAGCCGCCATTGGTGGTATCTGACCAGTAATCAGCACTATTAGCACTACTACTCAATGTAAACGTATCAGTCGTAAGTGCTCCCTGACTTGCAGCAACTCCAACATTTGAAAAAATTTTACTAGAGTTTCTGGCAGAATTAAAAACATCTTCAAGCGTAAAAACCTCTGTAGTATTAACACCAACAGTTACCGCCGCATCTGAAACTTTTAATTCGCTAGCAGTATAAGTTTTACCTTGAACAACCCAAGAAACTTTAATAGTATCGCCAGTAACAATATTAAGACTGTTACCTGCACGATCTTTGAGAGCTGTTAAATTTGCATTCAGAGCACCACCCTCATTAGCAGTAGTGGAAAGTGATTGATTAAGCAGTACAGTTTTAGTTTTTACAGTTTTAGCAGATTTTGAACCATCGACAAGATATTTGCCGTTAAAGGTAATGAGAGCATTATCGTTAATTTGATCAACGAATTGGTTAATTTCTTTTTGAATGGTGGCGCGGTCATCATCGGTATTGGTATCGGTAGCCGCGTTAATAGCTTTTTCTTTAAGAGTTTTAAGAATTTCAACAGTATTGGCAACGGCACCTTCAGCAACTTTCATCATGCTGGAGCCGTTTTGGGTATTTTGGGTAGCCTGATCGAGGGCACGAACCATAACGCGCATACGTTCAGAAATAGCGAACCCTGAGGCGTCATCTTGCGCGGAATTAATTTTCTGCCCGCTGGAAACTTTAGCTAAACTTTTGCCGAGCGCGCCTTGGTTTTTGTTCAAAGTATTAAGAGTGTTAACCGCGCTCATGTTGTTCTTTACTACCATTGCCATTGTTATTTCCTCCTTGGCTTTACATAAAAAATGTATCCTTACAAGCGGCATCCCGCCGCCTAATAATAAATGAACTCCGACAAAAGCTTGACCGTCGTCAAACTCTTTCAAGTGCCGAGCTCAAATGCACTCGACGCCGAATTTCATGTATTAACTTCTTTTGGATACTACCATGGAGAATATAAATTTTGGCGACCGTTGCAGTCCGCACCTTCACGTCTGCAAGTCTTATTTTCTAAGTTAAGCGGCTCTTCAAACTGTCCGCCTTTATATTTGCCTTTTTAAAATCTTTGGCTTTGAAAATATTATCGAAGATTTTTTCTTGATACTTAAATATTTTTTGAAAAAATTTTTTTTGGAATGCAAAATTTTTTTTATTTTTAAAATGTACTTTCTTTTTATACAGGCAAAAACTAAGACGGCGTCGAACGTCGCAACCTTAGCCTAAATGAAATTTGCTAAAGTTTTCAGTAACTTTATTTTCGCTAAAACTTAAAGCTTATTTTGGTTTTTCAAGTCAAAGTATTTTTTTGTAAAGTGCGGGGGATTTTGCGATTCATCAAAAGAGCCGAACGGGCGGGAACTTACAGCGATAATTGGCGGAGCTTGAATCCTTTTTGCAACGGCTATACCTTGAAATTGTTTCCACCATTTCTCTAAATCTGCGATAAAATCTTCAGCCGTCGGGAAATATTTTTGTACGAGTCCTGCGCGACAACCAATATTTTCCTCAAGATTTTTATCAATATAAAATTGTAAAATATCTTCCGGCGTCAAAAGTTTTTCAACGAACGCCCTAAATAAATAATCATGATAATCATAATGCAAGGGGTCGCCTTTGCCTTCATCAACGTTTTGTGCGTCAGAAAGTTCAGCACTCGGCACAATGTCGATAATCCCTTGAGGAATAACTTCACGCCCGTAAATTTCGTCGTTCAAATAATTTGCCAATTCGTACACTTGAAATTTCCATAAATCAGCCGTCGCCGCCAAAACTCCCGCGCAATCGCCGTACAAAGTAGCATAACCTATTGTAGATTCAGCCTTGTTTGCGTTGCAGGTAAAGCCGCCGCCGACAGTTGCCGCCAAAGTTGCCAAAATTCTGCCGCTCCTGTCGCGCGCCTGTAAATTTTCACGAACAAAGCCGGAAATTTTTATTTCTTCAGTTGAATTATCAGTCAAAAAAGTTATTGGCGTCAATTCAAGCTGTCTAATCGTTGAATCGACAGAATTTTGAATTGTAATGACGGCGTATTTACAGCCCAAATTTTTTGCAAGCTGTTCACTCAAATTGCGCGTAGTTTCAGAATTAAAAACGCTGGGCATATTTACCAGATAAACATTTTCCGCGCCGAGAATTTTTGTATAAAGGGCGGCGGCAACCGCAGAATCAATCCCGCCGGAAATTCCAATTACAATTTTTGACATGTGAATTTGCTTTAAAAATCTTTCGACTCCGTAACTTAAAGCGTGGTAAATCTGCGCGACGGTTTTTTCTTCGTCAAATTTAAGGGCGGGCAATTTTTCAATTTCTGCCGTATCGATAACTTCCAAAGTTTCAGTGAAGGCGGGCAAACGTTTAACAATTTCGCCGCGTGAATTGTAAACAATGCTGGAGCCGTCGTAAGTGTAAATAGTTTTACCGTCGTTTTGAATACCAACAGCATTTACGAAAATCAGCGGGCAATTATTTTTTGAGGCTTGCTCAGAATAAAAATTTTCACGGACAGCAATTAAATCAAATGCAAAAGAATCAACGTCATTTCTAACTTGAATTTCTAAATTATCTTCTATTGCATTCAGTCTGCCGTTACCAAAAACAATTATATTGCTAAAATTTTTCGCCTTAATTTCTTGAATATATTCTTCACATTCGCGCAGAAATGCAGCCGATTCATTAAAATAAGTTCCTGAAATTGCCCCCGCCGGAAAAATTACCGCCTTGCAATTTTGTTTTTTTGCCTCTTCAATAAATTTTAAAATTTTAGCCGCGTTAATATCCGGTTGTCCCGCGGCTATTTCAATTTGGGCTAATCCTATTTTCAACTAAATCTCCTCCAATAAAAAAACTCCGTTAAACAACGGAGCTATTTTAACATAAATTTTTATTCAGAAAAACTTATTACTCAACGAAATTAAAAATTTTTTCAAGTTGAGGAATATCCATAGTTTGCAAGTGTGAAAGGCAATTTCTGGCAGAATATGCAAGCTCCAAAATTTCCCAATCGCTGTACTGAAAAATTTGATAGTTGCCGCCGTAGTGATGAAGATGCCGCAATTCCATATCCCACGGATTGTCTAAAGTTTTGCCGAATTCGTCTGTTTTGGGAAGGATTCTTTGCAGTTGTAAAAAATTTTTTTCTATAAATTGCCCGCGAATTTGTTCGAGAGCCGGTAATAAAAATTGTGCTTGACATTCCCAAACGGCGCGGTTAAAAATTTTTTCGTCAAATTTTGGAATGACGGAGCGAACAAATTCTAAGCCGTGAGTATAAAGTTCAGTTTTTGAAAGATTTTTGGCAAGTAGCGCAGATTTTTTTGAAAGTTTAGCCGCAAGTGTCGAAGTGTAAAGTTTTTCCTGCGGAGTAAGGCGCGCATTTTCCAAAAGATTTATTGCGAAAAATTGTACGTCATAGGGCGTCAAAAAATCTGAAAGACGCGTAAGACTGGGCGCGGGATTATCTTCAGTTGTCACAAAAATTAACGCGCCGCCCTCCACAGAATTACTTTTGTTAAAATCAGTAACAGCGGCAGTCAGCCACTTAATTTTATTTTTCAGTTTAACAATTATGACGTAGCCGCCGAAAGAATTTTGTTTTGCCAGATCTTCCATTGGTGAATCAGTAGTAAAATCACGCAGGAAATTTGGCGCAAATTTCGCCGTCAATTCGTCAACAAAATCTTCAATATCGCCCTTGCCTTCGTAGTCAAAAATTTCAATCGTCAAGGAAATATATTTACGCTGAATTTTTTCGGTTAAAAATTGAATAAAACCGGATTCATCTTCCTTTGAAAGGTGGGCGGCGGTTGCGCAATGTTCATCTACAGACGCCATAATTTCGCTTATAAATCGCCGTGCGCCGGGCACGGTTCGCCACCATGAATCAAGCTCATCATAATTTAAAGGTTGCAATTTATCGACTTCGATTTTATTTTTTAATTTAGAATTATTTGACTTTGCCATGAAAATTTTTCCTCCGCCAAATTAAGCGTTAAAGCCGTAAGAATCAAGTTTTTCATTGACTTCACTTTCAGTGCCCATCATATGCCAAAAAGCATAGCGATTAAATTCAAATTTGCCGTCATTCGTTCTGCGCAAAAGATTAAGTGCAACCATTTCATCAAGCAAACTCAAAAGTTCGGCGTCAGAAAGTTTTGTAATTTTGTCAACGCCGCACATCAAGCAAATATTTCTGATTTCGGTAATATCAACGCTAATCGGGCGATTGTGTTCGTAGTAAATCCACGCTACAGCCAACGCCAAAATTTCATAGTAATTATCGTCGTCCAAATGCAAAGTAATTTGGAATTTCTGATCAATTTCTTCTTGAAAATCACGGTTGCCGAGCATATTTTTCAAATAATCGTCGTCGAGAGTATAAGGCGGATTTTTTGTAACGTCGAAATTTTGTTTAACGTAATTGCTGGCTACGGCGTCAACCAACATTTTGCAGTAATATTGAATCGAGCCGGGATAATAATTTGTACGGCTGAAAATCGCACTAAGCAAACTGTCAGAGGCAACTTTAAAGCCCAAATAACTCATCGGTTTAACCAAAAGTTCCATAGCGTCCGCCGGTTTAAATGGTAAAACTGAAATATGATTTAAATTGCCAAAACTTGAATTTTGTTCAAAGCGAATAACTTTATGCAAGCCCGCCAATACAAATTTAAATCTGCCGCTAAACGCTACAAGCAATTCGCGCAGAATATCAATAGCAACTTCTGAATCTTTGCTACTCAAAAATGTATCACTTTCATCTAAGAGCAACAAAATTTTTTTCGGCTTGAATACGCCTTGAAGTTGCCCGTCAAAAAGTTTGTGCATTGCAAACGAAAATTCGCTCCACGTTTCAGCCGTCGTTATTAAATGTGCCGTCTGCAATTCGTAAACAATTTTTTTCAGCGTTTGTTCACTGTCCAAATTTTTTAAGTCAATGAAAAAGGCGTAATTCAACTGCGCGGGATTATTTTCAAGACTGCGAACTTGACGCAACAGCGCAGATTTTCCTAACTGCCGCCCGCCGTAAACAAAAACCGGTCCTGTCATATCACGAATTTGATCCAATTCTTCACTGCGCCCAATAAACATTTCCGGCGCAATAACTCCGCCTTGCGTGTAAGGTTGAACGCGGGCGAAAGGTAACGCCGCCTGTAACATTTTTTTACCGCGTTGGGCGTCGTCAAAGCGCGTAAGGTACAACGCCAAAACTTTATCAATCACGATAATATTTTTCAAATTGGCGTTAATTTTCATAGTTTTTGCAAGGGCGCGGCGATTCGGTAAAGTCATTGCGTTGTTCAAAAGTACAATCGTACCGCGTGGGCTTGTCATTGTGCTTAAAACCTGCGCGATATTGTCAAAATTACGATTAGCACTCAAATAAATAATTTCAAGCCCTTTGCTGAAAATTTCCGTGCCGAAAACTGCGAAGGGGTGCGGGTAACTGTCACGAATTTTAATTTGTTCGGAAAATGAAATTGTGTAGGATTTTTGATTAATTTCGTTAGCATTGCGTACGGTAATTTTTGCGCCGCTGTAGCCCAAATGTTCCAAAATTAAAATAATCGCACTTTCAATGGCGGGATTTTGTCCGGAATTAATTTCTTTCCAGCCGCGTACAAATTCCAGCGCGTTTTGAGTTTCACGATTGGCGCGGTTAGGGTTAATGTGCATACGCTGTTTGAACGCGGCGTCAACCGAGCCGTTAGCATTTAAAATTGAACGCAAAAGAATTTCATATTCAGAAAGAAAATCTTCAAGTGTATTTAAATTTGAATCCGTCACGTCCAATTCAGTAAGCAAATTTCCGCCTTCACTTTCAAGGCGATTCATATAATCTTCAGCAACTGTCAAATTCATTAAATCAATTTGGCGGCGAACATTATCGAGGATAGGATAACGCTCTTGCAAAGTTTCACCTTCGACAAGATTTTTTTCAAGATTTTCTTCAAGCAGGGCAAGGCGTTTATTCAGCGCGTTTCTTTGCGGCAATGAAGTTTTATTTATTGATTCAGTGCAAGCATTTACAAAACGTTGAAAAAGTCCCGCGTTTTTTGTTGCTGTAAAATGTTTTTTGGCGGCAACTATTGCATTAATATAGCCGTCAATTTTTTCTTGATCTGTAATTCTTGAGTAATTGCGGGCAAGTTCCAAATCATTCAGAAAATCATTATAAATGCGTTCAATTTGGCGTTCAACTTGCCTTTCGACGCCGCTAATTTTTTTATTGAGTTCATCTTCGCCTAAATCAGATTTAAAATTATTTGAAAGACAAAGTAAAATCCCGCAATCGTAAGTTTTAAGCGCGGTTTCATAGGCGCGGCGCAGATTTTCTGCAAAAGTTTTATCTCTAACGTCACTTTCAAAATCTAAAAATCTGTTTTTGAGTGAAAATTCTTCAATGCCGAAAGAATTTACAACGGGAAAATTATTTTGGAGTTCGATATAATTTGCGCCAAGTAAACAATCATTATAATTGAAATTGCAAAATTCTCCCTTCAAACGCTTAAAAAGATTTTCAGCAAAGGCGCGGAAAACATAAACGCCCAAATTTCCGCGCTTTTCGATACGGGCAATTTGTTTTTGTAAGTCTGCAAGAATCGCAAGGGCTTTATCAACCGGCGCGGCGATATTGCTTTTACTGCCGGAAATTGTAAGATTTTTTTTGGCGTGCAGATAATTTAACAGTGCGATTAAAATTTGAAACATTACGCCGGTAACTTTGTTTCTTTTTGGTCCAATAAAAGGTTCGTGTTCACGGCGCACGAGTTGTACAACGGGTTTTCCCCAAACATCGTCGAGAAAATCGCCAATTTTATCTTCAGAAAAAGTTTCTTCGTCGATTTTCAAATTGTTATCGTTGAGAATTTCGCGCAGATTTAATTCTGAAAATTGTTGGCAAAAATCTAAAATTTCGTCGTCAGAAAAATTTTCAACGTAAAGATATTTTTTTACAAAGCCGTTATTTTTGAAAAGCTGATGAATTAAATCTTTAACGCGGCGATGATTAACATCAGAATGCAACAAACTATCAGTCACATTTTCCAAATTTTGAATTTGAGCGCGGGCAGCAGCAAAATTATCTTCAGCATTATTGCCCGCCTCACCGATTGAATCAGCAAAGGCGCGGTGTGTTTTATCAGTGAAATTGTTAAACAAACTGATTAAAGTTTTTGCGGCGGGACAAGTTTTTAACGCGGTATTTGATTTATCTTCATTAATTTGTTTCCAGAGTTTTTGAATTTGATAATTTGTGGGATTAGCCGGAGCGAAAAAATTTTTTATAGTGGCGGCAAGATTTAAAAAATCAAAAGTGGAGCCGATATTTGCCTTAGGAATTTCCGTGCCGGCATTCCAAAAAGTGAAAGTGTCGAAATTGTGCAGGGCGTTTTTTGTAATTGGATCGTCAAGAATAAATCCGATTTCCTTTGTAAGATTTTCAGCCCAAATTTCGCCGTCATCTTCACCAAAATAATCGTTTAGGGCGTGAAGTGCAAGCATACCGCGTGCGATATTTCCCGCCTTAAAAAGATTTGTAACGCCGCTTAAAATATCTGCCTTAACCAAATCATCTTCAGAAGTTTTTTCAGCGGCAGGAATATTTTCAACATTTGAAGTTTCCGGCTCTGAAGTTTCCGGCTCTTCAATGTCAACTGTTACAGTTTCTTCAACAAAAACCGGTTCTTCAATTTTTTCAGACGTTTCAATTTTAGAAACAAAAATATCTTCAGTGGTTTTTTCCTCAACTTTTGGATTTTCAACAACAGGTGGATTTTTAGTAGCAGGTTTTGGCGCGGGCGGAATTTCCGGCGGAAAAAGACTGGGCGCGGGTGGTGTATCCGGTTCAATTTCAGTAAACCATGAATCTAAATCAACTTCCTTTTGGTTGCGGTCAAAAAGTCCGTCGAAAGTAAAAATAAACAGTGGGATTTTTTTTATTTTGGTTGAATCGAAAAGCGCAAGCCATTTAAAATCTTCAGCTTTAAAGGCAAAAAGGAAAATTGCTTTAATAGAATCAATTTCATTTTCAATAAGAATTTTAAATCTTGAAATATCGATAGTCCAACTTTCGCCGAGAAGAATCAGTGAGAAAAACCAAATTATGCCGTCATTCCATTTTGCGCGGGCGGCAGGGGCTATAGGGTGGTAAGTAACTGAAAAATGCATTTTACCTTTAATGCGCGGTTCAACGATAAACATT
>CALGGV010000019.1 GCA_937915725.1 uncultured Selenomonadales bacterium | reverse complement strand
GTGGTGCTGATAATAGGCACAAAAACAGCCGCCTAAGCTCTACTAAAGCAAGGCGACTTAGCAAAAAATCTATGCATTAACTCCAAATGAGCAACCGTTTATCGAGTACCGGAAAGCACTCCGCCAAAAGACGGGGTGTTTTTCTTTTGAAATTATAATTTTTTACCCTAAAACTGTCAATTTTTTACTTAAAATAATTTTCAAAATCTGTAAATTCATCGTGGTGCTGATAATAGGCACAAAAACAGCCGCCTAAGCTCTACTAAAGCAAGGCGACTTAGCAAAAAATCTATGCATTAACTCCAAATGAGCAACCGTTTATCGAGTACCGGAAAGCACTCCGCCGAAAGACGGGGTGTTTTTCTTTTGGAATTATAATTTTTTACCCTAAAACTGTCAATTTTTTATTTAAGATAATTTTCAAAATCTGTAAATTCAAGGTTAAGCGCGTCAGCAACTGCCCTATTCGTCAATTTGCCGTCAATCGTATTTAAACCTTTGGCAAGCCCCAAATCAGCCGCGCAGGCATTTTTCCAGCCGTTATTTGCAATTTTCAGCGCGTAGGGTAAAGTTGCATTTGTCAAAGCAAGCGTCGAAGTACGCGCAACCGCGCCCGGGATATTTGCAACCGAATAATGAATTACGCCGAATTTTTCAAAAGTTGGGTTATCGTGCGTTGTGACTTTATCGCAAGTTTCAACAGAACCGCCTTGATCTATCGCAACGTCAACAATTACCGCGCCCTTTTTCATTTCGCTAACCATTTTTTCTGTAACAAGTTTTGGAGTTTTTGCGCCGGGAATTAAAACCGCGCCAACAAGTAAATCTGCCTGTTTTGTCCATTCAGAAATATTATAACTGTTTGAAATGACAGTGCAAACACGCCCGCCAAAAATATCATCAAGGTAACGAAGTCTATCAATAGATAAATCAATAATCGTAACACGTGCGCCGAGTCCCACAGCCATTTTCGCCGCGTTTGTTCCAACAATTCCGCCGCCGATAATTACGACTTGCCCTGCCGCCACGCCGCTAACTCCGCCCAATAAAACGCCGCGCCCGCCGTAGCGACTTTCAAGAAAATGTACGCCAATTTGAATTGACATACGCCCCGCAATTTCACTCATTGGAGCTAAAAGCGGCAAGGTTTTTCCGTCGCGTCCAACAACCGTTTCATAGGCAATACCCGTAACTTTTTTATCAAGCAACACCTTTGTAAGTGCAGGTTCCGGAGCAAGGTGCAGGTAGGTAAATAAAATTTGCCCTTCGTGAAAAAGTTCGTATTCGGATTCAAGCGGCTCTTTAACTTTGATAATCATTTCTGCGCTGTCAAAAATTTCTTTTTTGTCAGAAATAATTTCTGCGCCGACAGCTTTATAATCTTCATCAGAAAAGCCGCTGCCAATGCCGCCTTCTTTTTCGATTAAAACTTTGTGACCGGCTTTAATCAAAGTTTCAGTTCCAGCCGGCGTCAAGCCTACGCGATTTTCATTGTTTTTAATTTCCTTAGATACACCAATTATCATATAAAAAAATCTCCCTTCAATTTATTTTGAAGATTAAATATTTTGTAAAAATAAAATTACAGGAGTAATTTTTAGTTAAAATTTTACGCCCAATGCCCGGTACTTTTTTTGCGTCCGAAAAAAGAAAGTACATTTAGTAATAAAATTTCAAAATCTAAAAAAAATTTCCAGTTTTTTTTCAAAAATTGTTTTACGTTTTTGACAGTTATGCTATAATGACGCCGAGAAATTTTTTTGGGAGGTGTAGCAGTGAAATTAACAACCGTGATAAGCAGTCAAATAGCTAATCTCTTCCAAAAACGCGGCGAAGTAGAACCGCCTGCCCTTATAAAAGCACTTGAACGCGAAATTGTCAAGCAAAAAAAATCTGTGGACGGCTTGTATATTGTACCAAATAATTATACAATTTTTCTTTCTGAAGATGACTGCCACAGATTAAGCGCGGCGCGTGTCATTAAATCGCTTTATGAAAGTGCCGCCCGCAAAGTTATTCGTGAAAATTGTTTTATGGACGGGATTTTAAATATAAAAATTGAAAAAAATTCCACAACCGACGACGCAATTTTAATTTCAGCACAATATGTTGAGGATTCAAAAATTGAGGAAGATACAATAGACCTTGAAAATGACGTACTTTCGCAAACTTTACTTGAAAACGGCGATACAACTTGTAAAGCTACGATTATTGCAGACAAAACTAAAATAACCGCGTCAATGAAAACTTCTTTCCGCACGATTGAACACGATTTGGCAGTTATTACAGATTTAAAAAATTCTGAAGTGATACTCGGCGAAAAACAAGTTTATTTCGGCAGAAAAGAAACGAATGATTTTGTTTTGGAAGATGAGGGCGCGTCAAGAATCCACGCTTATATTTCTTATGAACGCCATCGCCACGTTTTGCGCGACGCCGGAAGTTTGAACGGTACTTTTGTAAACAAAAAAAGTATTACCCGTTGCGAATTGCGGCACGGCGATAAAATTTTAATCGGCAATACAGTTTTAATTTATAAAGTTTTGTAATTTATTTTTTATGAATGATTGAAAGGAGCTTTTTAAATGTCCAAAGTGTATCAAGCAACGCACGTTGGAAAAGTCAGAAAGAATAATGAAGATGCGCTGATTTTTATTGAACCGGAAACATTTATAGTAGCAGATGGAATGGGTGGGCAAGCCGCCGGCGAAATTGCAAGCCAAATGTTAATCGATACAGTCAAAAATTTCTTACCGGCAGTTCCCGAGCCGTGGAGCGAAGATATTTTAAAAAAGGCAATTCTAAAATCTAACGCGGCAATTCTGCGCGAGGCGGCTAAAAATTCAAATTATCGTGGAATGGGAACAACAGCAACAATTTTGCACATTTACAATCGCCGCGCTTATTATGCACACGTCGGCGACAGCAGACTTTATCGCCTCAAAAACAAAAATCTTGAACAAATAACGCAAGATCATTCGTACGTTGAAAATTTGGTAAGAAACGGCGAAATTACAGCTGAAGAGGCACGAAATCACCCAATGAAAAATATTTTGACTCAAGCAGTTGGAGCCGTTGAAAATATTTTGGTGGATACTGCAAGTTTTACAGTAAACGCAGGCGATACTTTTTTACTTTGTACGGACGGCTTAACAAATATGCTTGAGGATAAAGAAATTGCCGAAATTTTGCTGACAAGTGAAAATCCCGCCGAAAATTTGGTACAAGCCGCGCTAAATAACGGCGGCTCAGATAATGTTTCAGTGATTGTTGTTGGAGTTGATGAATTATGAAGGCTGCATACAAACAAAGGAAAGGAGGAAATTTTATGATAGGGCGAATTTTAGGCGAGCGTTATGAACTTTTAGAAAAAATTGGTAGCGGCGGAATGGCTGAAGTTTACAGCGCGCACGATAATTTATTAGATAGATATGTTGCAGTAAAAATTCTTCATGAGGCGTACCGTTCAGACGTGGAATTTGTAGAAAAATTTCACAGCGAGGCAAAGGCGGCGGCGCGGCTGTCTCATCCCAATATTGTTAGCATTTATGATGTTGGAATTGACGGCGTTGACCATTATATAGTTATGGAATATGTGCAGGGAAATTCGCTGAAAGATAAAATTCGAGAGTGCGGAGAAATGGATATTTTAACCGCCACAAGAATTGCGAAAGATATTGCTAACGGCTTGGCGCATGCACACGCACATAATTTAGTTCACTGTGATATTAAGCCGCACAATATTTTAATGACTCCGGACGGTAATGCAAAAATTGCGGATTTTGGAATTGCCCGCGCAATTACTGAATCAACTATGACTTACAGCGGAAATGTTATCGGCTCGGTACATTATTTTTCGCCGGAACAAGCGCAGGGCGGAGCTATTACGCCGAAATCTGATGTTTATTCTTTGGGAATTGTTATGTATGAAATGTTGACAAATAAACTTCCCTTTACCGGCGAAAATCCCGTTAGCATTGCAATGAAACACATTGAGGAAGACCCAACACCGCCCAGTCAATTTCGTCAACAAATTCCGCCAATGCTTGAGGCTATTGTTTTACGCGCAATGAATAAAAATCCCGACTTACGCCCGTCAAGTTTCGATATGATTCAAGCCCTTTCTAACGTTGAGGCAAATTTAAGCGTCGCGCAGATGGACGACCCTGACGCTACAAAAATTTTACCGCGTGTAAAAACTGAAACTTTGCCGCCACGCAGAAATATTATTGAAAATGCTGACAATGCCAATAAATCTGACAATAAAAAAACTACACGAAAATTTTTTATTCAATCTAAATTATTTTTTGCCGGACTTATAACTTTTCTTATTTTTGGATTCGGTGTAGGAATTTTTATGGCTATTGGCAAGCCGTGGCAAACAGAAGAAATTGCACTGCCTTCAGTTGTCGGCAAGCAAATGTCATTGGCGCGGCAAATTCTCGAAGATGAAAAACTGCGCGTCAATGTTGTTGAAATGTATGATTCAAAAGTTCCAGCCGGTGAAGTTGTGAAACAAGAACCGGACGCCGGACGAAATGTAAAACTTGAAAGACGAATTACAATTTACGTTAGCAAGGGCGGCGAAACTATCGATATGCCGGATATTGTGGGATTGACAAAATCTGCCGCCACTGAACGTATTCAAAAAATCGGCTTGCAAGTCGGCTCCATCTATGAAAAAGATTCTGAACAAGAACCGGGGACAATTCTTTCACAAGATCCCGCTGTTGGAACCAAAATTAATCGTGGACAAACTATTGATTTTGTTGTTTCACGCGGTTTAACTGTTGCTGTTAAAAATATTCCTGAAAGGGTTATTCAGCCAACTGTAGTTCAAACTGTCAAAAAAATTTACGTCCCAAATGTTCAAAATGTAAATTTGGAATATGCAAAATCCAATATTGAAAATAGCGGCTTAAGTATTGGAAATGTAACTTATCAAGAAAGTTTGCAAGCTGAAGGTACAATTATCAGCCAAGACCCCGCGCCTGATTCTTCGGTTGACGCCGGTACAAATATAGATTTAATCGTTGCAATTCCTGAAAAAGTTGAATATGAAAGCCCCGGCGAATATGGCAGAGTTGGCGCAGAAATTCCTTCACGTGAAAACGACGGAGAAAAAAGCCAATGACAGGGCGCGTCATAAAATTTTACAACAGCTTTTTCTTTGTGAAAGTTGACGCCGAATTAATTCCCTGCAAATTGCGCGGGCTTTTACAACGTGATAAAAAAATTGGCAGTGCAGTTTGTGTCGGCGACTTTGTAGAAATTTCAAAACTGAAAGATAAATCCGGCGTTATTGAAAAAATTTTGCCGCGTAAATCTTTATTAAGCCGCCCGCTTGTTGCAAATGTTGACAGGATTATTTTAACTTTCGCCGCCGCGCAACCCGCTTTACACCCGTTACTTTTGGACAGATTTATTTCAATCGCCGAAAATTCCAAAATTGCCGAAATTATTATTTGCGTAAACAAAATTGATTTAATCGAAGATAAAAATTTTTTGTCTGAATACGAAAATTTGTACAAAGTTATCAGAACTTCGACTTTTACGGGTGCGGGCGTTGAGGAACTGAAAGAAATTATTTCAAGCGGCGTTACAGTTTTTGCGGGCGCGTCGGGCGTTGGAAAATCTTCATTGCTTAATAAAATCGACTCAAATTTGAAATTGAAAGTTGGAGAAGTTAGCGAAAAAATTTTACGCGGCAAACATACTACCCGCGTTTCTGAACTTATAAATTTTTGCACAGGTTTTTTGGTTGATACGCCCGGTTTTAGCGCGGTTGATTTAATTGACGCGGGAATTACTGCCGAAAATCTGAAGTACTGTTTCAAGGAGTTTGAAAAATTTTCCGGCGAATGTAAATTTTTGAATGGTTGCAGTCACAGCCATGAGCCAAATTGCGGCGTTAAATCTGCCGTTGAAAATAAAAAAATCCTGCGCGAGCGTTACGAAAATTATTTGACGCTGTTGCAGGAAATAGGGGCTAGGGGCTAAGGTCTAAGGGCTAAGGATTAGGGAGAATTCCTTATTTCTTAGCCCTTAATTTTTCGTCCAAAATATCTTGCAAAGTTATCCCGTAGAAAAAATCGTAAGTCAATTTGTTAAAACGTTCCCACATTGGCAAGGTTAAGCATTGCGATTTTCTTTCGCAGGGATTAACTTCATCTTTCAAACAAGGAACGATTGCTAAAGTCCCTTCTGTCAATTCCAAAATTTCGCCGACAATATATTCTGAAGGTTGCCGCGTCAATTTGTAGCCGCCGCCTTTGCCGCGTAGTCCCTTTAAAAATCCGCGCTTTACCAGCACTTTCAAAATTATTTCTAAATACGGCTTTGAAATTCCCTGCCGCTCTGCAATTTCTTCAAGCGGTATAAATTTTTCAGAATCTTGTTCCGCCAAATCCAACATTACACGCAAGGCATAACGCCCTTTTGTAAAAATCATTTTTATCACCCAAATTTATTATAGCCAAAATTTTTAAACTATCAAGAAAAATATTGCAAACCAATTTGATTGGTATTATAATTTTGGCGAAAGAAGGGATAAAATGATTTACGCAGATAACGCGGCAACCACTCAAATGAGCCGCGACGCAATGGACGCAATGATTTTTCATATGGAAAATATTTGGGGCAACCCTTCAAGTTTGTATGAATTTGGGCAAAAAGCGCAGGAGGCGATAACTTCAGCCCGTGAAAAAATTGCAAAGTGTATCAACGCCGCGCCCGCCGAAATTTATTTTACTTCAGGCGGCAGTGAGGCTGACAATCAAGCGATAATTTCAGCGGCTAAATTCGGAGCCAAAAAAAATAAACGTCACATAATTTCAACGGCGTTTGAACATCACGCGGTTTTACATACGCTTGAAAAATTACAACGTGAAGGTTATGAAATTGAACTTTTGGACGTTCACGAAAACGGAATTGTAACCGTCGCGCAGGTTGAAAAAGCAATTCGCCACGATACTTGCCTTGTTACGATTATGTTTGCAAACAATGAAATTGGTACGATTCAACCGATTGAAGAAATTGGCGCACTTTGCCGCGCAAAAAAAATTCCTTTTCATACAGACGCGGTACAAGCCGCCGGACACATTTTGATTGACGTACAAAAACAAAATATCGACGCGCTGTCAATTTCTGCTCATAAATTTCACGGTCCAAAAGGTATCGGCGTTTTGTACTGCAGAAAAAATTTCCCGCTTGTAAATCTGATTGAGGGCGGCGCACAAGAACGCGGCAAGCGCGGCGGTACTGAAAATGTTCCTGCGATTATGTCAATGGCGGCGGCTCTTGAGGAGTCCTGCTCGAATATGGCTGAAAATACCAAAAAACTTTTGACAATCAGAAATAAAGTTATCGAAGGTTTAAATAAAATTCCCTACAGCATTTTGAACGGCGACGCAGAAAAGCGTTTGCCCGGCAATGTGAATTTTTGTTTTGAAGGAATTGA
>CALGGV010000018.1 GCA_937915725.1 uncultured Selenomonadales bacterium | reverse complement strand
GCTGACGCAGTTTATCAGAATTTGAATTTCATTGATTTAGTTGATCCCGAATATATCATTATTCTTTCCGGCGACCATATTTACACAATGAACTACGCGTGGATGCTTGATTCTCACAAACAAAATAAAGCTGATGTTACTATTGGCGTATTTGAAGTACCGTGGGAAGAGGCTCCACGTTTTGGTATTATGGCAACTGATAAAGAAACCGGACGTATTGTAGAATTCCAAGAAAAACCGAAAGAACCTAAATCTAATTTGGCGTCAATGGGTATTTACATTTTTACAACTTCTTTCCTCAAGAAATATCTGCTTGAAGATGGCGAAAATGAAAATTCCAGCCACGATTTCGGCAATGATTTAATTCCTAAAATGTTAAATGACGGCGCACGTCTTTTCTCTTATGCATTTGATGGTTATTGGAAAGATGTAGGAACGATTGAGAGTCTCTGGCTTGCAAATATGGATTTATTGGAAGATACTCCGCCCTTTGAACTCAACGGCGATTGGAAAATTTATTCCTCTAATCCTTCAATGCCGCCTCATTATGTAGGACCGGAGGCAGTAATTAAACGCGCAATGATTAGCGAAGGCGCAAAAATTCTCGGCGAAGTTGAACATTCGGTAATATTCCCCGGCGCAACTGTCGGAAAAGGCGCAAAAGTTACCAATTCTGTAATTTTCCCCGGTACAACTATTGAAGATGGCGCGGTTGTAAATTATGCTATTCTCGCACAGGACGTCACAATTAAAGCCGGTGCTAAAGTCGAAGGCAAAGAAAACGAAATTTTTGTAGTAGCTGAAAATGAAGTCGTAGGTTAATTTAGATAAGAAAAATTTTTCCTAGTCATTTGTTCACTAATACTCAAAAATTTTTTACAAAATTAAAATGAAGATGGGCAGGGGTAAAATCCGCCTCTTAGTAATTAAAAATTTTGGTTGGGACATCAACCATTGCGGGAGGCAGCGTAAACCCGCTTAGGCGGCAAATGCTGTTAATCGCAGAATCCCTCGCCTAAGAGAGCGCACCACACCGCGCAAGGCGTGGGAGTATGTCAATAAGTTTCGTGTTTTAAGATAGTTAGGATTTAGGCAAAAGGCAAAAGGGAAAATCCCTAACCCTTATTCCTTAATCCCTAGCCCCTAAAAAAAACAGGAGGTGCTCTGCATTGAAAACAGTAGTGGGGATTGTAAATCTTCAAGAAAGTAATGACTTAATCAGAGAGCTTGCGGCAACTCGTGCGGTAGAGGCTCTGCCGTTTGCAGGACGTTATCGCGTCGTCGATTTCTCTCTTTCAAATATGATTAATTCCGGAATTAACACGGTCGG
>CALGGV010000017.1 GCA_937915725.1 uncultured Selenomonadales bacterium | reverse complement strand
TTGGTAATACCTGCAACAGCGTTTTGCTCCTGAATCAGCGTAGGAATTTTCATAAGCGCGGCGGCAAGTAAAACCGGTCCGCAAACATAACCGCCCGTCCCAACTACAACATTTGGCTGAAAATCTTTTACAATTTTTCTTGCGCGTTTGACGCTTAAAATTGCATCGGCGGCGCGTTTGAAATTTTCAAGTGTAAAATGACGTTCAAAGCCGCCCTCCAAACTTAGCGCAGTAAAATTTATTCCCGCCTTCGGTACAATATCAGATTCAAGTCCCTGCTTAGTTCCAACGTACAAAAATTCGGCGTCCGGCAATTTATTTTTAACGGCGTCAATCAAAGTCAACGCGGGGTAAATGTGTCCGCCCGTACCGCCGCCTGAAACAATTATTTTCATTTAATGTCCAGCTCCAAAAAAATTACAAAGTACAACGCCAATCACAATTAAAATAATTCCAATCATTCCGGGCGTTGAAATATTTTCGTGAAAAAAGAAATACGACACGGCGGCAGCTAAAATTATTCCGAGCCCGCCCCAAGTTGCGTAGGCAATATTTAAATCAATAGTTTTGAGCGATACCGCCAAAAAGTAAAAGCAAGCCGTGTAACAAATTAAAGTGCCGCCGGTGTAAATTTTGTGTTCAAAGCCGTTTGAAAGTTTCATGCAAGTTGTACCGAAAAATTCAAGCAGAATCGCCGCGCCTAAACATAAATAACCTTTCATAGTGCATTAACAATCCTTTTAAAATCTTTGCCGCGCTGCTCGAATCCGTCGTACATATCGAAACTCGCACAGGCAGGACTTAACAAAACAACTTGCGGATCCTTTGCAATATTTTTGGCAAGTTCAACGGCTTTTTCCATTGAATAACCCGCCTCAAGAATTTTTTCGGCAGGGAAATTATTTTTCAACGCATCAGCTTTAAACCGCGCCGCCGCGTCCCCTACCAAAATTAAATAATCTACGCGCTGTTTTACCAAATTTAAAAAATCCGTTAAATCTGTAAGTTTGTCATCGCCGCCCGCAATTAAAATGATATTGCCGCTGAAAGTTTCCAACGCCTTAATCGCAGAATCTGTGTTTGTTGCCTTTGAATCATTGTAATATTTGACGCCGTCAATTTCCCGCACAAATTCAATCCTGTGCTCAACGCCCGTAAAAGCCCGTAAAACGCGCCCAATATTTTCTGCGGTACAATTTACCAAAAAAGCCATTAAAGCCGCGCAGAGGGCATTTTCGACGTTGTGAGAGCCTTTTATTCCGAGTTCGTCCACCGTGCAAAGTTCAGAAATTTTTCCGCCGTAATTTATAACAAGTTTATCGCCGTCAAG
>CALGGV010000016.1 GCA_937915725.1 uncultured Selenomonadales bacterium | reverse complement strand
ACCCGCGCCTTAGACTTTTGCAAAAACT
Source organism: uncultured Selenomonadales bacterium (assembly GCA_937915725.1). GTDB lineage: Bacteria > Bacillota > Negativicutes > Selenomonadales > Selenomonadaceae > Quinella. The sequence continues at coordinate 3,620 of CALGGV010000016.1, read as the reverse complement.
TTTGGCTAATGACGGCGCAATTTTTATCAGCATCGACGATAACGAACAGGCTAACTTAAAATTAATCTGCGACGAAATTTTTGGCGCGTCTAATTTTGTGGCTGAATGTATCGTTCAATCCAATTCGGCTAAAAACAACGCAAAATTTATTTCCGTAACGCACGAATACTTGATTATTTACGCAAAAAATATTGACAAGTTGCCGACAAATTGGCGCGTGAAAAAAAATAATATTGACGAATTTAAAAAGCGTTGCTTGCGAATGGTTAAGGACGGATTCACTACTGAAGAAATTCACGCCGAACTTTTAACTTTGACGAAATATCCGCGCTTTTTTGAATTGGATCATTACACATATTCGGACAAAAAAGGACCATTCCGAGCAAGCGATTTAACCGCGCCCAAAAGTCAAAATTTCTATGACATTCTGCACCCAATTACAAAACGCCCTTGCAAAACAGGCACACGCGGCTGGGCTTATTCACAATCTGAAATGCAAAGATTAATTTCGGAAGGCAGAATTTTATTTGGCGAAGATGAAACTGTTATACCGCGAATGAAAAATTATTTGTATGAAGATGATACTTCCATTGCAAGGTCGGTTTTATTTTTTGACACGCAAGCAAGCACAAAGTGGATAAAAGCCAACAACTTTAATTTTGATTTTCCAAAGCCGGTTGAATTGTTAGAATATGTTTTGCAAATTGGAGCGGATAAAAATTCAATCGTACTGGACGCGTTTGCAGGGAGCGGGACAACTGCGCACGCCGTTATAAATCTTAACAAACAAGACGGCGGCTCGCGCAGATTTATTTTGATTGAACTTAATGACTACGCAGAAAATATTACAGCGGAGCGCGTTAAAAGAGCTGGCGGCGAATTTAACTTTTACGAAATAGGCGAAACGCTTTTTGACGCGGAAGGCTTTTTAAATGAAAATTTGCCACGTGAAAAAATTTTTGAGTACGTGTACTTCAGTGAAACGGGCAAAAATTTTGTACCCTGCGCAGAAAAAAATTTGTTGGGCGTCGATAATGACACGGCGTACTATTTTTTCAACGGCGAAAGTTTGAATCATACAACGCTTGCAAAAATTAAAACTCATGCAAGGAATTATACAATTTATGCTGAAAATTGTAATTTGAGCGAGGCTGAACTTGCCGAAAAAAATATCACGTTCAAACAAATTCCTTTTGATATAATTCCTGCTTGAGGGGGAAATTTTATGGAGCTTAAAAATTATCAGCAAGCCGTTTTGGCAGATTTAAAAAGTTACCTTGACATTTTGGCAGACAAAAAAAATCTTGAGGCGGCGTGGCTTGAATATCACGGCGAAGAATTGCCGCGTTATCGTGACAGAATCAAGGGCGTACCGAATGTTTGTTTAAAAATTCCTACCGGCGGCGGCAAAACTTTTTTGGCTTGCGCGTCTTTGAAAGAAATTTTTGACGCCCTGCCGCGTGAAAATAAATTTGTAGTTTGGCTTGTACCGAATGACGCAATTTTAACTCAAACAATCGCCGCGCTTGAAAATATCGAGCATCCCTACCGCCAAAAAATTAACGCAGATTTTAAAAACCGCGTCGAATTTTATACTAAGGAAGATTTATTGCAGGCGCAGAATTTTTCGCCGTCAAGCGTTTCTGAAAATCTTTCAATCTGCGTTTTGAGTTACGCCTCAATCAGAATCGACAGCAAGAAAAAAGATGTGCGCAAAGTCTACAATGAAAACGGCGCACTTGAAACTTTGGCAGATTATTTGGGCGTTGAAGATCCAACGCTGATAAATATTTTGCGGGCATTGAATCCGGTTGTTGTCGTCGATGAAAGCCACAATACAAAATCTGATTTAAGCGTTGAAATGTTGCAGATTTTAAATCCTAGTTTTATTTTGGAACTTACGGCAACGCCCAAAAGTTTCAGCAATATTATTTCAGTGGTAAGTTCACAAACGCTGAATGACGCCGAAATGATAAAGTTGCCCGTCATTGTTTACAATCCCTTTGACAAAGATACATTGATTGAATCCGTGATAAATTTCAGAAAAAATCTTGAAAAATTGGCGGCGGCTGAAGAAAAATATATTCGCCCCATTGCACTTTTTCAAGCCGCGCCCGACACTAAGGACGACGCCGATACTTTCGACAAAATCAAAGAAAGTTTAATTCGCGCAGGAATACCGAAAGACGAAATTAAAATTAAAACCGCAAAACTTGACGAATTGGGCGATACAGATTTACTTGACGAAAGTTGCGCCGTTCGCTACATAATCACGATTAACGCGCTTAAGGAAGGCTGGGATTGTCCTTTTGCTTACGTTTTGGCGTCGCTTGCCAATAAACAATCACAAACTGACGTTGAACAACTTGTAGGGCGAATTTTGCGCCAACCTTATACAAAAAAATGTTCCAATAAATATTTAAATTCGGCGTACGTTTTTACTTGCTCGGCAAATTTTGGAAATACCGTAGATAAAATTGTTAAAACTTTGAACAATGAAGGCTTTGAAGAAAAAGACGTTAAAGCCGTTCAATCTTCCAATGTTGAGCAAGATTTATTTGAAGAGGCTGAAGAAAAAATTGACAATCACAACGCCGAAAATCAAAATAATTCAAGCGGCAGTACCGGCAGGAGTGAAACTGTGAAAACTTACCATGTTAAAAAAGATTTTCAAGCTGAAGTTGAAAATTTGGCAATTCCGCAATTCTTCCAAGAAGTCCCGCGCAGTGAATTAACCGAATTTAATTTGTTTGAAACGGGCGGAACTGTGGAAAGACTTTTGACGCCGGAAAATCTTTCTGAAGGTTTTAATTTGAATGAGCAGGATAAAAAAATTTCCTTCGATATAAGAATTGATGAAATTGACATTGACAGCAATAAATTTGCGGCAAGTACTTTGAGTTTAGGAAGGGCGAAAGAATATCAAGACTTGCTCGACGCCAAAACGCCCGCCGAAAAAGCCGCCTTTTACACGAATGAAATTTTTAACGAATTGCGCCGTTGGAAACGTGCAAGATTTTACAAACTGAAAGATTTAAAAAAATATATCGCCGAAATTGTAGGAAATATGAGCGCGGACGAATTTGAAAATTTGAATTTGCAAACTTTACCCGCGTACATTCAGCAGATTAAAGAAAAAATTTCCGCGCTTGACGATACGTACCGCAAAAATCATTTCGACGAACTTTTCAAGGCAAAAAAAATTTTCTGCAAGGCACATTACAAATTGAAAAAATCCATTACGCTTGACGCGCCCGGAAAAAATATAAAAAAATCTTTGTACGAGGCTGAAGGCGATATGAATAATTTTGAATCAGATTTAATTTCGCAAATTGCGGGCTTGCCAAATGTTTTGTGGTGGCATAGAAACACGCCGCAGGAATTTAATTTGAACGGCTTTATAAATCATTACCCCGATTTTATAGTTAAGACTGTTTCCGGCAAAATTATTTTGGTTGAAACAAAGGGCAGTCATTTGGATGGCGCAGACAGCCACGAAAAATTGAAACTTAGCGAAGATTGGATTTCTCGCGCAGGTGAAGATTATAATTATTTTATGGTTTTTGACAACGCGGCGATTCAAGACAGAAATGCTTTTACTGTCAACAAATTTATTGAAA
>CALGGV010000015.1 GCA_937915725.1 uncultured Selenomonadales bacterium | reverse complement strand
GTGCATTAAATTCAACAACTTTTGGCTCGCCGTCAACAATCATCAAGCCCGCGTAAAGACAACCGCGATAAATTATTCCTTCAGAATTTAACGCCGCCAAAATGGGCTCTAAAATCGATTTTAACGCACGTTCAGCAATTTGGGTACTAACTATAGGCGCGGGCGCGTAAGCCCCCATACCGCCCGTATTTACGCCCTTGTCGCCGTCATTTAATCTCTTATGATCTTGAGCGGCTATCATTGGAATAATTTTCTTGCCGTCAGTGAACGCCAAAATTGATGCCTCTTCGCCGTCCATAAATTCCTCAACCACAATTTTACTTCCAGCCGCGCCAAAATTTTTCATTTCGTCAACAGCTTTTAAAGCGTCGTCAAGATTCTGCGCAACGATAACGCCTTTACCGGCGGCTAAACCGTCAGCCTTTATGACGATAGGCGCGCCTTCACTGCGAATATAATTTTTGGCGGCGTCGGGATTATCAAAGACTTCAAATTTTGCAGTTGGGATATTGTACTTTTTCATTAAGTTTTTGGCAAAAATTTTGGAGCCTTCAATTTGCGCGGCGTCTTTTTTGCAACCGAAAGATTTAATTCCGGCAACTTCCAGCGCGTCAACCACGCCATTTACAAGCGGAGCCTCCGGTCCAACTACCACTAAATCTATATTTTTTTCCTGCGCAAATTTTACAATCGCCGCGTTATCTTCAATAGAAATATTTTTGATACATTCGGCGTATTCGGAAATTCCCGGGTTGCCGGGTATTGCATAAAATTTTTGGAGCAACGGACTTTGTGCAATTTTCCACGCCAGCGCGTGTTCCCTGCCGCCGTTGCCTATCAGTAAAACGTTCATTCAATCACCCATTTAAATAACTGTTCAAATAATCTAATTGCCGCAAAGTTGGCTGTTGGTTAAACATTTCTTTAATTATGACGTCTGCAATTTCCGGTTCCAGAACATAGCAATAGCCGTTATTAGTATCGCCGTTTTTATCAAAGGCACTGTGTTTGAAACTCTTATATTTAAGGATAACGTCGCGGAACATTCCCAAAGGCAGATAATCGTTCAATTCCACATACTCACATTTTACAAGCCAACCTTCAGTTTCTTGATAATTGGCGAATTTTTCGGGCATTGGAGCAGACGCGCAGGCTTGCCAACCTTCATCAGTAAGTTGTGCAATAACTTCGCTTACTGTTACAATATTTCCCTGTAAGCTGTGCAAAAGAATATCCCCGGCGTTCATCATTTTAAGAACTTCCCAATAAAACATCGGTGCGCCGTTTTTTAGTTTTTTGTGGTGCCCAAATAAGACCTTCCGTCTTTTCAATTTCATAATTCGCACCTTGAGATACTAAAAAAACGTTGATAGGCGAACTCATTTTTTTCAACTCCCAGATATTAATTATTTTAAGATTCAATTTGCAGCCAAATATTTTGCTATCATAGAATCGTAATCTGCGGTATGTGCAAATGCCTCAGCCGCTAATTTTTTGCGTTTTTCATAATTTACTTCGCCGGTTTCTGTTATCATTTTTGCAATTTCGTCATAAGAATCGGGATTTGTTACAACCGTAACGAATTTAAAATTTTTGGCGGCGGCGCGTATCATTGCAGGTCCGCCAATGTCAATATTTTCAATCGCCTCTTCAAGTGTAACATTCGGCTTGCGAATTGTAGTTTTGAACGGATAAAGATTAACTGCCACTAAATCTATTGGCACAATACCATTTTCTTGCATTTGTTGGACGTGCTCGGGATTATCACGAACTGCCAAAATTCCACCGTGAATTTTAGGATTTAAAGTTTTTACGCGCCCGTTCATAATTTCCGGAAATCCTGTTAAATCGCTAACATAAGTAACCGGAATACCCGCCGCACGAATTGCCTTCATAGTGCCGCCCGTGCTGATAATTTCGACTCCAACTTTACTTAATTTTTTTGCAAAGTCAACCGCGCCGAGTTTGTTCGATACGCTGATTATTGCGCGTTTAATTTTCAGTTCCATTTCAACAGCTCCTTTATCTTATTTTTAAATTTTTCCTACTGCCTATTGCCTTTTTCCTACTGCCTTAATAAATTTTGCCGGTACACCACCAACAATAGTATAAGGCTCCACATTTTTTGTAACAACCGCGCCCGCTGCAACAACCGCCCAATCGCCAATAGTTACGCCCTGTAAAATCGTAGCGTTACTGCCTATCCAAACATTGTTTCCAATTTTTATCGGCGCGTAAGAAATTTTTCGATTGTCGGCGGGATTCAGTGAATGGTTAATCGTCGCCAAAACTACATTATGCCCAATCAAGCTGTTATCGCCAATGGTTATCCCGCCTTGATCTTGAAATTTGCAGCCGCTGTTGAGAAAAATATTTTTGCCGAAAGTAATATTTTTGCCAAAATCTGCGTAAAACGGCGGGTACATTCTGAAACTTGAATCAACCTTTTTACCGGTAAGCTTGCTCATCAATTCAACAATTTCTTCAGGCGTATGATACACCGTGTTAATTTCCATACAAATTTTTACAGTTTCTTGACAAATTGCGCGGAAATTTTTTAACCACTCGGCATCCTCAAAAGTTGGGCGTCCGTTATAAAAACTTTCGATAATTTCTTCAACTGTCATTTTTTTACAATCCTTTTAAATTCGGCGTCTTCAAATGAAATTTGCGTCATTCGTGCAATTTTTTCTAAAGATTCAGCCTGCGTGTCGATTGTCTCAAGGTATTCACGAATTGCCCACAAAAATCCTTCGTCCTTATCAGAATTTCTAACTTTACCGAGTAAATCTATTGCAAGTTTTTTTTGGCGATTCATTAAATCAATCAGTTCTTCGACAATCGGCTTGTATTCTTTAGCGTTTGTCATATTCAAGCCTCTTAAATTTATTTCACGATTCTTTTATATAAATCATTTTCAAAGGAAACTTCCATATCCCTTGCCAAATTAAAAAGCATTTTATCCTGTTCGTCAAGCTTTTCAAGGTACAACTGCCACGCCTTTATAATTTTGCCTTCGCTGTCAAATTCTTTGGAGCCTTCAAGCAAATTTTCGGCGATACTTTTTTGTTGGTTAAGCAATTCCATTAATTCTGAAATTTGCGGCTTAAAGCCGTCTATTTTTGCCACATTATCACCCCTCCAAAATTTTAACGCGACGCCCTTCGATTTTCAATCTGCCCTCAACGAAAAGTTGAATTGCCTTTGGATAAATTATATGTTCCTGCTCCAAAATTCGCGCAGATAAAGTTTCTTCAGTGTCATTGTCCAAAACTTCAACCGCCGCCTGTAAAATTATTGGTCCGCTGTCCGTGCCTTCGTCCACAAAATGTACCGTACAACCTGAAATTTTGACGCCGTATTCAAGCGCGTCTCTGTGCGCGTGCGCGCCTTTAAATGACGGCAACAGCGAAGGATGAATATTCATTAATCTGCCGGTAAATTTTTTTACAAATTCAGGGCTTAAAATTCTCATAAAGCCCGCCAAAACTACCAAATCAATTTCTGCAAGATTTTTCAAAAGTTCAGCCTCAAAATCTGCGCGATTGTCAAAAAGTTTTCTGTCAACGCAAATATTTTTAATACCGGCAATTTCGGCGCGTTCCAATGCTTTAACATTCGGCTTATCTGTTATCACGATTGAAATTTCAGCCTGCAAAGTTCCCGCCTTAATTGCGTCAATTATCGATTGTAAATCTGTACCGCGCCCCGAGCATAAAACCGCTAACTTAATCATTGAAAAAATCGCCTCTAATCTTGACGCCCGCACCCTCAACTACGCGCCCAATTTTGTAAAATTCTTCGTAGTTTTCGTTCAAATGCGCCGTTAATTCGTCAACAGAATTTTCATCAACAATCAGAATCATACCAATACCGCAGTTGAAAGTTCTGAACATTTCGTGCCAGTCAACATTTCCCCAATTTTGCAAAAGTTTAAAAATCGTCGGTACATTCCAATTAATTTCAATTTCTGCGCCGCAATTTTCGGCAAGTGCGCGGGGAATGTTATCATAAAAGCCGCCGCCGGTAATGTGTACCATTCCATGAATTTTATCGCCGAATTTTTGAATAATTGGTAAGCAAGTTGCAGGATAAAGGCGCGTTGGCGTCAAAAGTTCCTCGCCTATTGTTTTTTCAAGTTCAGGAATTTTATCAGCGGGTTTAAATTTTTTATGCTCGAAAACAATTTTTCTAACTAAGCTGAATCCGTTGGAATGCAAGCCGCTTGAAGGCAAGCCAATTAAAATATCGCCCGCCTTAACTCGCGCAGGAGTGATTAAATTTTTCTTTTCGACAACGCCGACCGCAAATCCCGCAATGTCATATTCGCCGCCGGAATAAAAGCCGCTCATTTCTGCAGTTTCGCCGCCAATTAACGCGCAGCCGGATTCTTTGCAAGCCTTCGCCACGCCGCCTACTATTTCTGCCACTCGCGCAGGTTCCAATTTTCCTACCGCCAAATAATCTAAAAAAAATAACGGCTCCGCGCCCTGTACCAAAATATCATTAACGCACATTGCAACGGCGTCTTGTCCTATTGTGTCATGTTTGTCAAGCATAAAAGCAATTTTTAATTTTGTACCAACGCCATCAGTGCCGGAAACTAAAATTGGCTCGTCATAATTTTTGAGTTTGAAAAGCCCGCCAAATCCGCCCAAATCGCCCAAAACTTCAGCGCGATATGTGGAGCGCACGGCGTTTTTTATCAGCTGTACAGATTCATTTCCTGCATCAATATCGACGCCGGAATTTTTGTACGTCATTTTCTCCATAAAATTTCCCCTTCAAAAAAATTAAGGGAGCAACCGCTAAAAAAGTATACTCCCTTCAAAAATTTTCAATGTGTAGTTTAAAATTGTCTGATAACCGTAAAACAAAGAATTGCAACTGCCAAAAACTTTTTCGGCATAAAAAAACTCCTACGCAGTAACGCGCGTCAACATTTCTTTGTAAGCCTCTTCGACGCCGCCCATATCGTGACGGAAACGATCTTTATCGAGTTTTTCGCCGGTGGTTATATCCCAGAAACGGCAATTATCAGGAGAAATTTCGTCAGCCAAAACAATTTTATCTCTTTCGTCGCGTCCAAATTCCAGTTTGAAGTCAATCAAGTTGATATTTTTGGAGCGCAGGAAATTAATTAAAATTTGGTTGACAGAAAAAGCAATGTGTTCAATTTCGTCGAGTTCGTGAACGCGGGCAATATCCAAAACCATAATATGATAACGGTTTAAAAGCGGGTCGCCGAGTTCGTCGTTTTTGTAGTTGTATTCAAGTACAGGGGTTTTAAGCGGCGTACCTTCAGGAAGTCCGAGACGTTTTGCCAAACTGCCGGCGGCAACATTACGCACAACAACTTCAAGGGCGATCATACGCAACATTTTTACAGCCATTTCACGGTCGCTAACTTTTTCGATAAAATGACTTTGAATGCCGTTAGTTTTGAGAAGATTGAAGAAAAACGCGCTCATTTCGTTGTTAATTGCGCCTTTGCCGTTGATAGTGCCTTTCTTTTCGCCATTGCCGGCGGTTGCGTCATCTTTGAAGTAAACTATAACTTTGTCCGGCTCGTCTGTTTCGTAGACAATTTTAGCCTTGCCTTCATAGAGGACTTTTGTTTTTTCCATTAAAAATCGGCTCCTTTCGATTTTGAATGATATTTAAAAATTAATTTTTTTGGCGTTGACGTTGTTTTTGCAAACGTTCCAATTCAAGGCGTTCCTGTTCGCGGCGTTGTTGCTGTCTTATTTGGGAGTGGCGTTCTTTTTCTTGACGTTCAAGGCGTTCCTTTGCCTGTTGCCTTTGTCCTTCAACTATTTCTCTGCGTTGACGTTCGCGGCGTTCCTGTTCTTGAATTTGTTGACGTTTCCAAATATCAGTGGAATTTTGCGCTTGAAATATAAAATTTTTTGCGCAGTTATCGTTGGTAGAATTTGCTTGACAAAAATTAAAAGAAGTAACAAATATTGCGGCTGTGACTAATAATTTTTTCATTGTCAATCACTCCTTGTATTGGAGGATTTATTTTTTAGTTTCAG
>CALGGV010000014.1 GCA_937915725.1 uncultured Selenomonadales bacterium | reverse complement strand
GAATTTAAAGCTCCCGGTATTGCTGACAGAAAATCAGTTCATGAGCCGTTGCAGACAGGTTTAAAAGCGATTGACGCACTTGTACCTATTGGGCGTGGACAGCGTGAGTTAATTATCGGCGATAGAGGTATTGGTAAATCTGCTATTGCGATTGACACAATCATTAACCAAAAAGGGCAAAATTGTATTTGTATTTATGTTGCTATTGGGCAAAAAGCGTCAACTGTTGCGCGTGTTGTAAAAACTTTGGAAGATCATGGCGCAATGGAATATTCAATAGTTGTTGCGGCAACGGCGGCTGATTCTGCGCCTTTGCAATATCTTGCACCTTACGCGGGCGTTGCAATGGCTGAATATTTTATGTATGAAAAACACGGGCATTGCTTGTGCGTTTACGACGATTTAACGAAACACGCGGCGGCTTATCGTGCAATGTCATTACTTTTGAGACGCCCGCCCGGTCGTGAGGCTTACCCCGGCGACGTTTTCTATTTACATTCTCGTTTACTTGAACGCGCTGCCAAACTTTCTGACAGATTGGGCGCAGGTTCAATCACGGCTTTACCAATTATTGAAACTCAAGCCGGCGACGTTTCGGCTTACATTCCTACAAACGTTATTTCAATTACTGACGGGCAAATTATGTTGGAAACAGATTCATTCTATTCCGGTATTCGCCCGGCAATTTCTGTTGGTTTATCAGTTTCACGTGTCGGCGGCTCGGCGCAAATTAAAGCTATGAAACAAGTTGCAGGTACAATGCGTCTTGATCTCGCGCAGTACAGAGAATTAGCCGCGTTTGCACAATTCGGCTCGGACTTGGATAAAGCTACAAAGGCGCAACTCGACCGCGGCGCACGTATGGTTGAAACTTTGAAACAGGCGCAATATTCGCCGTTGCAGGTTGAAGATCAAATTTTGACAATTTTTACGGCTGTTAGAGGATTTTTAACTGATATTCCCGTTGATAAAGTTGTACAATTCCACGCGGACTTTTTGAAATTTATGCACGCACGCCACGCCGATATTGGCAAAAAGATTGTCGAAAAGAAAAAACTTGATGATGCACTTGAGGCGGAAATTAGCGCGGCAATTAAGGAATTTAAAGAAACTGTCAGCTACAAAACTGCAGAATAAGGGATAAGGATTAAGGACTAAGGACTAAGGATTAAGGATTAAGGATTTTTAAATTTTTTTCCTTAGCCCTTAGACCTTAGCCCCTAGCCCTTAAGGAAGGAGGTTTTTGTTTTTGGCAAATTTACAAAATATTCGCCGCCGTATTCGCTCGGTTAAA